>CAYUQC010000080.1:0-2563 GCA_964446755.1 uncultured Methanosarcinales archaeon | reverse complement strand
ACATAATTCGGAGCAGAAATTATTACATGTGATAAAATATTTAAACCGCAAAAAAAAGAACAATATAAGAAAGCTTATCTACTTCGTTTATCTATGTAGCGTTTCTAACAAAGAGTTCAGGTTTTATTATGATTTTTGAAAAAATTAAAACAATTCCGACGTCGGAGGAGCTTTTAGATAAAGCGTTCAGCCGTTCTGTCAGGACAATGGCCGGCAAAACAATTGACGGTCCGACATCGCGCTGCGAAGCCAACGAGGCGATGCTTTTGACGGCAGCTAATATTTTAACGGACAATCTGGCCGCCATCAACAAAATGTTTCCGAGTTTTGACAATATTTCTCCCTTTTATTATGATTTGGCCGACATTTTAATCGGTGTCGATGACTTAAAAAAATCTTTAAACAACGTGAAATGGGCATCCGAGAAAATCCATTCTATGTCCCGTGAATATATCGGCAAAATCCGCGGCAACAAAACGCCCGACGTCCCCCGGAAAGAAGCTTTCGGCCGCATGAGTTCAATCATCGGATCCATCAGCAAAGACCTGCTGCTGCTCGGCGAAGCCCGAAACGTGCTTCGGAAACTGCCCGATGTCCGCGAAGAGCCGACGGTTATCGTTGCCGGATACCCCAACGTCGGAAAATCCAGTTTTGTCAAATCCGTGACAAACGCAACACCGGAAGTTGCTTCCTATCCGTTTACAACCAAGGGCATTTTGATCGGCCATATGGAAAAAGACGGTATCCGCTACCAGATTATTGACACACCTGGTCTTCTGGACCGCCCGATGTCTGAAAGGAATGAAATTGAACTTCAAGCCATTACCGCGCTGCGCCGTTTGGATGCTGTCGTTCTCATTTTAATTGACCCGAGCGAAAGCTGTGGTTACGATATTGAGGCCCAGCTGAAGCTTGCGCATGAAATTCAGGATCAGTTCGCGATTCCTTCCATTATTGTCGCCAACAAAGCCGACCGGAATGAATTCAAGAAACCTGCTGAAATCGAATATGTGATTTCAACAATGACCGGTGAAGGTATTGAAAATCTCATCGAAAAATTAATCGGCATGCTTCCGAAAGTCGAGCCGAAATTTGATGATATACCGCCGCTTCGCGACGGATTCTAAACAAATCTTATTTTTTTTGTTATGCCGGCATCGCTTCGCGCCGGCTGCTGCAATTTTTAAAATGATTAAAAAGTAAAAGCGAAGAGTTAAAGAACTCTTCCCATAATTTCCAGCGCTTTTTCAATATTTTCCATCGAAGATGCATAAGAAATACGGATATGGTCTTTGCCGTTTTCACCGAATGCAGTACCGGGCGTCACGACAACATCATTTTTCAGAAGAGCTGCTGCCGCTTCGTCACAGTTTTTGACCTCTGGGAAAGCATAAAAAGCGCCCTGAGGTGTCACGCAGTTAATGCCGATATCGTGCAAGCCTTTCACCAAAAAATCGCGCCGTTTTTTGAACTCATTTTTCATGATCGCCACAGATTCCTGCGGGCCGGTAATAGCTTCAAGTGCGGCTTTCTGACCGATGGAACTGGCGCAGGCCTGAAGATACTGATGCACTTTTAAAATCTGTCCGACATATTCACCGTTAGCCGCCAAATAACCGACACGCCAGCCGGTCATAGAATAACTTTTGGAGAAAGCGTTGATCGTCACTACATTATCTGTAAACTGCGCAGGGCTGACATGCGCGCCTTCATAGATGAAATATTCGTAAACTTCATCGGAAATCAAGGTGATATTTTTGTCCGTCGCAATATCGGCAAGGGCTTTGATATCTTCTTGAGAAGACACGGCACCCGTCGGATTCCCGGGAGAATTCAGAATTAATGCTTTTGTTTTCGGCGTGATTTTTTCCAAAACATCATTCGGGTCAATTGTCAGATCGTCTTTCATTTTGACGCTCACATCTTTGCCGTTAAGCATGTTGACAATGGATTTATAAGCCAGAAAACCGGGATTCGGAATGAGAACTTCATCACCCGGGCTGACCAGCGCGGCAGCGGTAATGTAAAGCGCCTCGGAAGCGCCGGAAGTTACCATCACCTGTTCGGGTTTGACTTCAAAACCGTTTTCACGCTTGAATTTGTCACTGATGGCATGTCGAAGTTCCGGGATGCCGAGACCGGCAGTATAACCCGTAAAACCGTCTTCAATTGCCTGAATGGCAGCAAGTTTAATATTTTGCGGCGTATCAAAATCAGGCTGACCGATGCCTAAGTTAATAGCGTTCGGGCCGGCGGCTTCAAAAAGTTTGCGGATACCGGAGATATTAATGCCGGAAACGCCTTTTGAAAATTGAATGTCAGACATAATTTTCCTCATACGGATGAATTGAAATTAACTTATATTCGTTTAAAGAAATTTAATTAATAATAAATGATTAAATAATTTTGAATTTTTGTATTAAATTTATTCTGTATTGGCATGACGGGCTTTCATTTCCTCTTCCGTGATGCCTGTCAATTCAATCAGCTGCATAATCACGGAATCCAAAAAAACGAGCGCCAGGATTTCAAATGACGTTCCCATTGGCGTTTTAACAGGGCC
>CAYUQC010000079.1:0-2635 GCA_964446755.1 uncultured Methanosarcinales archaeon | reverse complement strand
AAAGTTCTCTCTAAAAATAAATCATTCAGAATATATTTTTGAAACTCTCTCTGAAAATAAAGCATGTTTTAATTTTAAATTTTAATCTTAAATACCATTAATTTCATTTTATTTTAAAAACGAAATTATATATTTAGTTTGACGATATATATTATCAAAACGGGTGATCAGATGATTTCTGAAATAAAGCCGGTATTTCCGGAAAAGACAGATTTTTCAAAATTAATTAAGGATTACAGCGAAGAGCTCGGCATTTTACAACGGGAAGCAAGAGACCTTGAAATTCCGCTGATTATTATTTTTGAGGGGTGGTATGATGTTTTCATCGGTGAAATCATTAACAGACAGCTTCTGCCGCTTGATTCACGCGGGTTTGATTTTCATTTTACGGATGCTCCGACATCCGAGGAAAACAAGATTCCGTTTATTTTCAGATTCGGGCGTAAAGTCCCGCCGAAAGGAAAAATTGCTGTTTTTGACCGCAGCTGGTATATGCGCGGCCTGATTGAACATCTGTTAAATGAATCCGAGAAATTCGGCTGTGCAAATCTGTCTTATAAAACGAATCTTGAAGCTGTTTTAACGGAACCCGCAAACAAAGAAGTCATCAATACACCCAAATTTACGCGTTTGGTTAAAACGATCAATAATTTTGAAAATACGCTTTACAACAACGGTGTCAAGTTTATTAAAATATATTTGGGCGCCCGCAAAGAAAAACGAATCGAAAGCCATAAAGTTTGGAAAAAAATCATCCCGTACGATATTGATAAAAGATCTACTGAAAAAATTTATAAAAAGGATGTTCGGGTTTTAAAAGAAGTCCTGGAACAAACGAACACGGATTATGCACCGTGGCATCTTTATTTTGTAAATCAGGACATCGATGAGGCAACCGCCATCACAATGAAAATCATTATTGATCAAATGAAAAAGATCATTTTTGACGTCAAATCCCGGCAGCTTCTTGAACAGGAAAAAACAGAAAATGCTGAAATCGAAGAGACTCTCCTTCCGGAAGTTTCGGTCGCGGAAGGTCCTTTAGACTTGGTTGATTTAACAAAATATTATACAAAAGATGAATATAAGAAAAAATTAAAAAAATACCAAAAGAAGCTTGCCTTTTCACATTACTCGTTATATTTAAACAAAAAGCCGATGGTTTTGGTTTTTGAAGGATGGGACGCAGCCGGCAAAGGCGGAAGCATCAAACGCATTGTTCAATCGATGAATCCGCGGTATTACCGTGTGATTCCGATCGGGTCGCCGACGGATGTTGATAAAAGATATTATTATCTGTGGCGGTTTTTGGAAGATATTCCGCCGTGCGGTAAAACATCGATTTATGACAGAAGCTGGTACGGCCGTGTCATGGTGGAACGTATCGAACATTTCTGTACGGAGGAGGAATGGCAGCGTGCGTATGAGGAAATCAACCATTTTGAAAAAGCAATGACTAATAACGGTGTTATTGTCATTAAATTCTGGATGCACATCAGCAAAGAAAAACAGTATGAGCGGTTTACGGCCCGGTCACTTAACCCGCTGAAGCAATGGAAACTCACGGAAGAAGACTGGCGCAACCGCGGCAAATGGGATGAATATTATAATGCCGTTAATGAAATGATTGAAAAAACAAGCACTGATAAAGCGCCTTGGATCATTGTCGAAGCGGATGACAAATATTATGCCCGGATTAAAGTTTTGAAAACAATTGTTAAGAGAATTGAAGAAGAGCTGAATGACGAAATGAAAGAAATGGATTTTCCCATCAGCGATTAAAAATAATAAATAAACCGGATGAATCCGGCTTATTTCTCTTCTTTTTCTTCATTTCTTTTGTAGACAAACACAAAGACGGCAACTGCCAGCACGAAGAAAAGAATAATAAGAGTCGGCACGACAAGCGCCGCATTTCCCGGAATCGGTTCCTCGGGCTTGTTCGGTGAAACCGGTTCTTCAAATCCGGCACTTTCGGAACCCGTACCGTTATTAACTGTTGCAGATCCGGTTCCTGGTCCAGAGCCGCCTGTTGAAACTGCAAAGACGGCATGGATATTGTTATTACCGGCAGCCAAATCATAATAATTTACTTCAACCAAACCGTTCACGGCAGTTTTTTCAAAGATGCTGCCGTCACCTGCCGTTAATTTAATTGATTTAATATAACGGCCTGTTCCGGCTTTTGCAAAAATTTCAACAGTGTCCGGGGGGCCGGAAATTAATGTTACCACAGTGTCCGAAGGATTTGATACAAAATAAAACTCGCCGTCGCCCTCGTGTGAAATTGTCAATGTTAAAGAATCTGTTTTGATTTCTTTTAAGATAATAATACCGTAACTTGAAGCACCGCTGAAAACCGGAATTTCAAGTAATAAACCGTCTGATGTTCTTGACGGCCTGTACACTTCTAAACTTTGAACCGTTAAGCTGCTGTCTAATGCGGCAACAATAAATTTGTATTCATTTTCATTCAGTTCTACATTCGGGTCAGAAAGAGCGGAAACAATACTGACATTGCCGCTTGTTTTTTGCGTTGTCAGCCAAAGGCTGCTGTTTGTATTCGTATAACCTGAAACTTCGGAAGCAATTGAAACATTATTTACGATAGCTGTTTCCAAATCTGTTTTTAATG
>CAYUQC010000078.1:0-2675 GCA_964446755.1 uncultured Methanosarcinales archaeon | reverse complement strand
GCCAAATTGTGCAGAGATCGGGAAAAAGTTAAGCTTAAATCCCGGTCGATGCATCGACGGGGAAACATTTCAAAAATAAGAAATGTTTCCCTTTTTTGTTATTTGATCCATAAATTTCAAAAGGTAAAAAAATGAGAATCCAATGTACTTGCCAATACGCTTCCTTTATGGAAGTCAAAGATATGAACATTCAGACAATCGCTCTTCAATGCCCGTCCTGCAGTGAAATTAAATTGCTGCCGATTGAAAACATTCCGAAAACAGATATCGTCGGAAACAGAGTTTTATAATTTTTATTTTTTACTTTATTTTTACATCAATCACGACATGATAAACGCCCGGTGAGTACTTTTTAATCTTGCGCGATTCTAAAATCACGGCGTTTCTGCCGCACTTTTCGGCCGCCACCATGATTCTTTGAACAGGTCTTTGCGGAAACTCTTTTTCATGAACTGTTTCATGGTAATGCAAAATACCACCTTCTTTTTTAACGGCTTTAATGCCGGTTTCCAGATATTCATGCGTTGTGCCGACATACCCCATCAGAACGCGGTCCGCGATATCCTCAGGCGTTGATGTCCGGCAATCCCCGCAAATCGGCTCAATAACCGATTCTAAGCCGTTTAAACGGACATTTTCACACAAATACCTGTAAGAAACCGGATTTATCTCAACGGCGATAATTTTTGCGGGATTGGAATGAACGCCGATCGGAATTGAAAAATAACCGATGCCTGCAAACATATCAACGATTGTTTCCCCGCCGCAGCCGCTTGTTAAAATTCTTTTTTCCGCCAGATTTCCTTTAGAAAACATAATTTCGGCCGCATTCAGTTTAAATTTGCAGCCGTTTTCTTTGTGAAACGTTTCCGTTGAACAGGATTCTACTGTTCTGCATCCGATAATTTCACGATTGGGAATCCGAAATTGGCCGGCGATACCTTTATCATTCAAAATCAGGCGGGCTTTTTCATCCATGAGTAAAAGAAGTTTGCCGATTTCATGCTTTTTATGAGAAAGAGAGTCGGGTATTGCAACAACCAAGATGTCGCCGATTTTTTGCTTGTTGGCAGGCAGTCGGTTTATTTCCGCGTCCGTTAATGAGATTCCCGATGCTTCGGCTTCCTCGGAAAATTCGGATAAGTAATGCACTGCAAATTCTTTCAATTTCTGCGGCTTTGCCACTGCCCGTCACCTTTTAAATGATCCGTTTCAGTCTCGGATTCGGTTTGTATGTTCTGCCGACTTTGGCGGTCGGCACCATCGTTTCAATCGTTTCACCCACCGCAACAATATCCATCGTAGAGTCACGGGAGTCATAAATCCCGCCGACACCGAGACTGTCAAAAAGTTTCATACCGATGATTTTTTCGGCTTTGGTAAAAGCTTCGACCTTACGGACATCACCGAAGCCGCTGGAAAGCATGATTTGAATCTTTTCGAATCCGTTTTCATTCAAAGCTTTGCGGACCGCATAAACACCCGTGACGGAAACACCTGTTCCGAACCAATATTTTTCATCCCCTGCCGGAATATGAACAGATTTTCCGAAGAATCTCTTCAGCAGACTGTCGATTTCTGATGTTGTTTTTCCTTCCGTATCTTTTATCGAAAGAGCGCCCTGTCCGATATTTTCCCCGCAGGTATCAATGCGGATTGCCGCAAGACCCGGAACAGCAGCGGCCGTTTGAAGCGTGTCGTCAACCTCTTTGTTGTTGTAGTCAATCAACGCCACACGGGCAACATTTGCCGGCATGTGTTTATCAAAAGCAATCGTTGCGTTTTTAACGGCATTTTCTTTTCCGTCTTTCCACGCGTAAATGTTTTCAAGTGCATGCGGAATTGTGCCGCTGCCTTCTTTGCGGATATAAGCCGCGCCGATATCTGTTGACGCGCCTGCGGCACCGCCGTCAATCGCCGCTTTTGAAATGGCGGCGTCATCGCGGTAATGCCAGTGGCGTGCGCCGAAATAAGTCACCGGGCGGTTTTCGGAAGCCGTGACAACAGCTCTCATTCTTTCCTCAGCATTTTGGAGATCCAATTGCCGGCGGTCATTTAAAACCGCCAAAGAGGAACTGATCATACCGAGATAAACGGTTTCCAAACGGATAATATCCAAAACCGGCGCCTCCAGCATCAAAATTGTTTCAAGAGGCGTATAGGCGTCACCGTCGGAAAGCGCATAAATGCGGCCGCCGTTTTTCTCTAAATCCGAATTAGAACGGATGAATGAAACAGCTTGTTCCATACCGGCTATAATTCCGGGACCTTTCCGGACAAAAATCTGAGCGCGGACGAACGGATTTAAATTTTCTTTCTGAAGAATCTCATAAGCTCTTAAAAAATATTTATCGGTATATCTTTCGAAATCAAACTGATGCTCCGCTGCCATAATCTGTAAATCCCGCATTTTAGTAACAAAAAGCGCTCTCAAATATAAAAATGAATACTCAGAGTAACTTTAAAGGGACGAAAGACATAAATATTTATACCCGTTCCTTTCTGTTCTGTTCATATAAACAGAATTAAACGATTTTCTGATTTCACAAAACAATAAAACATTTCAATCAATCCATTTATCTCGTTTTTTAATTAGTTTAAAATTTGTCTCATATACATTTCAACCAATATATCAATTATCTACAAAAAATAACTAACTCCTCAATTCAAACTAA
>CAYUQC010000077.1:0-3050 GCA_964446755.1 uncultured Methanosarcinales archaeon | reverse complement strand
CATAGAAATAGTTTTTTAATATATTTCTTAAGATAAATATATATTTAAAAGCATTCAAACACTCCGAATGATTCAAAAATCAAAGGAGCAACTTCAGAAAATAAATCTTTAAATATTGTAATTGAGTGTTTACTATTCAACGAAATCAATCACATTTTTCAAATCAACTTTTATGTTTCAGGTGAATCAATGCCACACAGATGTACAAAATGCGGTGCTGTTTTTGAAGACGGAGACTCCGTTATTCTGACAGGCTGTCCGGAATGCAAATGGAATAAATTCCTTTACGTTAAAGCGGAAGAAGTCGCCGTCAACACAAAACCGGCGCTTGAAGAGGATCAGCCGACAGCTTCCGACTGGAACATCGAAGAGCGTATTGCCGAAAAGGAAGGAAAATCCATTGACGATATGCTTGAAGATATTGATCGGGCGCTTGATTCCGATGATGTCAATAAAAAAGATTTGAACCCCGACCGTGTTGATTCAATCCGTATTTTGGACAGCGGCTCTTATGAGCTGAACTTGGGTTCCATTATGGAAAATGAAGAAATTGTTGTCGGTATCAAAGAAGAAGGACAATATGCCATTGATCTGCCGATGATCCTTCAGCAGTCCGGAAAATCTTCGAAAAAAGGGAAAAAAAAGTGATTTGAGGTCACTTTTTCTTTTTACATTTTCTTTTAAATTTACGATTTTAATTATTCTTCTTTTCTTTCTTTGTAGCGCCTGTACAAATAAACGATGATCGCAAGTATAATCAGCAGAAGAATGATCCAAAGCCAGCAGGGTGATTCTTTTATTTCCTCACCCGGTAAGAGCGGTTCTTCTTCATATCCGTCCATTCCCGTTTCATTTGAGCCGGCAAATCCGCCGCCGTTGGAAGGATCCTTAACGGTCGCGTTTCCTGTGCCGTTGCCGCCGCCGGTGCTGTTGTTGCCGCCCCCTTTAGAATAAAGAACCTCTAAAAGTGAATCACTGCTTACCGTAAACGGCAGTGTTTGCTGTAATTTTCCGTCATTATAACCGGCGGGTTTATACAAATTTAACCATTCGGTACCGAGAGCATCGGAAATTGCAGTCGTGGTCAGAGAACCGCCGACATAGTAATTGAATTCTTCATATCCGAGATCGCTTGTCTGCAAAGAGTCTTTGAAATAATAAATGCCGATAACGGCTGGCTCAATATCATCCTGCCCTTCCGTAAAGGAAATATCAAAATTGTTGTAAGCGTTGGTAAACGGAACCGAGGGTGTCACATTCGGCATTTGAGACAAATAAACAGGTGCCGCTATTGCCATATCACCAGTCAGACTACCATTTGTTTCATCCCATTTATAGCCGGTTTCTGCACTGTTTGATGAGAAAAGCAATTTTTGACCGGCTGTGTTTGAAAGTTGAGAAACGCCGGAAATCCAAACAGCTCCGCCATCCCAAGTCGCTGTGTTTGAACTGAATTCAACATAATCGTCCGGATTTGTTCCTGAAATCGTTATAAGTGAAGACGGACTGTAAACACAAAGAGCGCCGCCATAACCGTCAACAGCTGTGTTTTTTGAAAAAGTAACATTATTTTTCAAATCCAGATTTCCGCGAGTACTGCTCGTATAAATACCACCGCCGTCATAATTTGCTGTGTTGTTGTTGACAGAAGCGGAATCATAAAATTTCGTTTCTTTGCCGGCCGTCGTCAAATAAAGACCGCCGCCATAATCAGCCGTATTTGAATGAATAGAAGAATTGCCGAAAACGCTGATATTACCGCCGGAATAAACAGCACCGCCCGTTGTTGCATTATTTTTACTGATTTGGGCAGTATCAAAAATTGACAGATTCGCACCGGAAAATAAAGCGCCGCCTGATTTGGCCTGGTTTTCATTTATTATCGCATTGCCATAAACATTAATTTCTTTGGCGCTTGAAGCTGCGTAAACAGCGCCGCCGTATGATGCTGATGAAGCGGACAGATTAGCTGTATTCTCGCTGATAACGGCATTTCCATAGACGTCTAAAGTTGTTCCGTTTTGCATAAAAACAGCGCCGCCAACGGCTTGAGAAGAACTTGTTGCTTTATTTTTAACAACTTGAGCATTCTCATAAATTTTCAGAACAGAATCATCACTCAATAATATACCGCCGGCCATGGATCCTTCATTTTCGGAAAGGGTGGTATTTCCATACACATTTGTTGTTGCGTTGGAAGAAACAGAAAGACCACCGCCATTTGTTGCTTTATTTTTTGTAATAATGACATCGCCGTAAATATCTAATTCGGCTTTATTGGCCGGATTTGCATTTAAGCTGCCGCCTATATAGATTCCGGCACCTTGAGATGCTGTGTTATTTTCAATCAATGTATTACCGTAGATTTCAACAGAAGAAGTACCGACATCATCTGCATTGATTTGAATGCCGCCCCCTCTTGACAATGCAGTATTATCCCGAATGACAGAATCTGAAATGACAAAATCAGAGCATCGTGTAATAAGAATGCCGCTATCTGCACATTTTTCGACAGTAATATTATTTAAAGTAACATTATCCGCATCACTTATTAAAAATGCGGCCGTCGTACTGTTTCTTATTTGAACATTTTTGATTGTGATATTATCGGCATTGTCATAAGGCGCCTGGCTTTTGCCCATTATTTTAATACCGCCTGTTCCGCCGTTACCGTCCAAAATAACATTTTCAAAAACAAAACATATATTACTGTTGTTTATTTCATCTAAAACAAAATGATGCATATGTGTGTTAAAATTAGGCGTTGTTGTTCCGTTTCCGTAAATTGTTTTCGGCGTACTGTCCGAAGATTTGATTGTTATAACGCCGGAATTTGAAAAAGGAATGGTTGTTGATATCAATGAAATATCATTATTAATAATAATAATATCTCCGTCAACCGCAGATGAGAAAGCTGTTTTCAATTCATTTTCATCGTTTGCATAATAAGTGTCAGCTGCTGCAAATCCTGTGAACAGGAATAAAGAAAAAACAACAACTGCTGCAATACTTAATAATCGTAGATTAAACTGTTTGTTCATTTTCAACCC
>CAYUQC010000076.1:0-3159 GCA_964446755.1 uncultured Methanosarcinales archaeon | reverse complement strand
ATTTATTTAAGAATATAATTTATGAACTGTAAAAGACAAGCTGTCCGGTATGTAAAGCTAAAACAGCCATTCCTTTTTCGTTAGTCTTCGAACAGGCGGCGGATTTCTTTTAAAATCGTTTTTTCATTTTCTTCCGGCGTTTTTTCGGCATCCAAGATGATAAACCGGTCCGGTTCGTTTTCAGCCAGTTTTTTAAAGTTCGCCGTCACTTCTTTCAGAAAATCAACACGCTCGAATTTCGTCTGTGCGCCCCGGTCTTTGCAGCGTTCGCAGGAAACTTCCGGCCTGATGTCAAAAAGAAATGTCAGATCCGGCTTTCTTGTCCACGGCTCGTGCAGACGGCAGACAAAATCAAAAGCTTCAGGAATGATTTCTTTCAATGTTGCGCTTTGGTAGGCGCAACGGCTGTCGGAATAGCGGTCGGAGATTACCAGTTTGCCGCCGGCCAGCGCCGGACGGACGGTGCCGGACAAATGTGCCGCATGGTCCGCCAAAAAGAGAAAAAGTTCGGCTAACGGATCGACATTATTTTCAATGGCCGCATAAACGGCTTTCCCCGTGAGCGTGTCTTTGGTCGGTTCGCGTGTAAAAACAGTTCCGTTGCTGCACAGCGGTTCGGATTCATTGATTTTTTGAAGACGGGAAAGCATTGTGCTTTTTCCCGATCCGTCGATTCCTTCAAAGGTGACCAGCTTTCCGTTCATCAGTCATTCTTAGTGTTTGAATGATATTATTCTTTCCGTTCTTTCCTTATTGTAAAAGATTTTTCATTTTATCCACAAGGTTTAAAAGCAATGCCTGTCATTCAACAAAACGATTGCGATTCGATGTGTCAATATATTTCGGTTTTTGTTTAAATTTCAAAAAGCGACGGCACAGTGTCCGAACAGGTTTAACCGTTCGCCCACCGGCACGGAACTATCGGCTGTTTCTGACACGGCAATAATATTTCATAAAGCAGACAGGTTATGATTCTGTGAACTTTTCTCATTACAACAAAAAACCGGAAAATAATTCATTTAAACTCTTTGTGTTCGACATGGACAGCACTCTGATTGACGCAGAAGTGATTGACGAACTTGCAAAGGCGGCCGGCGTTGAGGATAAAGTTTCGCAGATCACGGAAGCTGCTATGAGCGGCGAAATGGATTATACGGAATCCTTTCAAATGCGTGTGAGTTCTTTAAAAGGGCTTTCATACGAAAAAGCGCTGGCAGAAACGGATAAAATTCAATTGATGCCGGGCGCTGCCGAGCTGATGAAATATATCCACGAAAACGGCGGAAAGACAGCGATGCTGACATGCGGTTTCAGTATTGTAGCCGATAAAGTCAAAGAACAGCTTGATTTGGATTATGTATATTCAAATGATTTGGTTGTCGAAGACGGTTACCTGACCGGCGAAGCAACCGGGCCTTTAATGGTCACGAATGCCAAAGAAACCGTCTTAGGCAAGCTGGTTGAAAAGACCGGTATTCCGTTTGAGGAATGTTTGGTTGTCGGCGACGGTGCCAATGATATATGCCTGTTTGAAAGAGCAGGATTTTCGATTGCGTTTAATGCAAAACCGCGCGTTCAGGAAAAAGCGCATGCGGTTATCTCCGAAAAAGATCTGCGCTGTGTGATTCCTGTTCTGGAGTCCGTCACCGCACTGCCGGAATCGAAAGTATAAACCGAATTGCAAAACAATTTCACATTTATGACATCCGAGTTTTCGGACCCGATTTTCGGGCGAGACGCGGAAAAATCATAATTTAAGCCGTTTGGCTTAACGTACAGAAACCGGCCCGGGAACGTTTTTCCGGGAAGGGGGACCAAAATATGACGAATGAACTGCAGATCCGAAAAGCAGAATTGAAAGACATCTCTGAAGAGGCAAAAGAAAAGAGAAATCAGTTAAATGCCGAAGCAAGCAAATATGCTGCTGAAAGAAATGAATTAAACAACAAGACAAAGGAATTAATTACAGTCGCTCAGGACTTAAAAGTGAAACGTGACGAAGTGAACGTCAACGTCAGCAAATACAAGACCCTCCGCGATGAAACCAACGCAAAAGCCAACGATCTTTTCGCAAAGGCGGATGAACTCAGAAAGGAAGGCGGTCTCGCCGGTCCGTCCATCAAAGAAATCCGCAAGCAGATCGACGAACTTGAATTCAAGCAGCAAACCGTTGCGATGAACCCCAAAAAGGAAAAGGAGCTCGTCACCAAAATCAAAGATTTGACGCTTGAATACAACGAGAAAAAGAAGCAGTTGGAAGAAAACAGTGACTTGAAAGCTGTTTTGGACGAAGCGCAGGTTATCCGCGACGAAGCATCCGAATACCACGCACAATTGGCTGTTTACGCTTCTCAGGCACAGGAATTCCACGAGCAGATGATCGGCACCTTCAAGGAAGCTGACAAAATCCGCGCGGAATCCGATGTCGCGCACAAAAACTTCATCCGCGCACAGGAAGCCGCTGACGAACAGCACAAAATCTTCATCGAAGCCCAGAAAGAAATCCGTGACATCGACAAAGAAAACGGAAAGGCGAAGAAGAAGGACAAAGACGCTAAAACCAAAGTCGACAAAGAAGAACAGGAAAAAGATGCACAGGACATCTTCGACAAGTTCAAAGACGGCGGAAAACTCACGATGGAAGACCTCATGGCTCTCCAGCGTTCCAAATATTAAACGCGTCACAAGTTGAGATTACAAATATTGAATCAGCCAAAGGAGAACACACTGCTGTTTTTTCTCCGCGGCTTTAAAAAATCGGTCCCCTGAAAAGGCAGAGGCGGGATAATTCCCCGTCTCCCTTTTCAAACATCCTTTTTTTTAACGATTTCAATCCGCTTGTTTATTTCATTGAGCGAAGGCTTTCTTTCATTGGTCTTTCTGGTTCTCTTTCCTTTTTCGTTTCATAAATACTAATGTCAAAGAAACAACTAAAAGCGATAGAGTTGCTGCAAATAAATTCATCATATTATTTATCAGAGTTTCTGAAGCTTCAACTCCTCTTACTGTAAAAATCATTATTGGGATTACAACGAAATATAACAATATGCTCAATAAAAGCAAATCTGCTCTTTTCATTGACCTTATTTCTTTTTGTTTTGATTCGTATCTTTTTTGCTCTTCGTCTTTTAATTCAATATTTGAAAGATTAGTTATCTG
>CAYUQC010000075.1:0-3231 GCA_964446755.1 uncultured Methanosarcinales archaeon | reverse complement strand
AAATACAAAAACGAATGATATTATTCAAACAAATTTAATTTTAAAAAAGTTAAATGAAAAAAATTAAAATCCAATAAATGAATTTTCATCCATTAATTATTCATTCATTTAAATTTTTAAGAAGCAGGTCGGTTCAAACATGTATTTTGCAGTTATCGGAAACGTCATTTCCGCCGAAAAAATGATCAATAAAGAACGGTATGAAATGCAGACGAAAGTCGATGAAATTTTAACAAAAATCAACAAAGAACATAAAAACGACATTGCTTTTGATTTTCGGCTGACTTTGGGCGACGAATTTCAAGGTTTGATAAAAAACGCATCATCCGTCCTTGAAATTTTAGACAAGATAGAATATCTGGCAGATCCGCTTGAACTCCGGTTCGGTATCGGCATCGGTCCGATTTATTCGGGAATCAATAAAAAAAGCAGTCACCGGCCGGACGGGCCCGCATTCTGGAACGCCGGATTTGCCATACAGCAGATGAAAAAAAACAAAAGTTACACCCGCCCGAAAATTCTTTTTGAAACGGAAGACAACGAAAGAAACAAAGATGTCTGGATTGAAGTCATCAACGAAAGCCTCAGCCTTTGTGATTTTATCGAACGCGGATGGACAGACAAACAAAAAAAGATTATTCGTGAAAGCATTTTCCGTTACGGTTACGACACAAAAGTGCCGCAGAAAGAACTCGCCGAACTCTTTGAAATTTCAATTCCGGCTGTCAATGTTCACATGAAAAGAAGCGGTTACTACAATTATATGAATCTCAGAAAAGCTGTCAGCGAAGCGCTCCAAAAAGAATGGGGTGAAATTGAAATTGATTAAATTTCAACTTCCTTCTCTTAATTTTTAAAATGATTAAATATATTCTCTCGGATCGGCAATTTCCCCTTTAATCGCCGCTGCCGCAACGCTTGCGGGTGAAGCCAAATAAATGAAACCGCCTTTGCCCATTCTGCCTTTGAAATTACGGTTGGCCGTTGAAATACAATTTTCTCCTTCGGCAATAATGCCCTGATGCGCGCCGAGGCACGGACCGCAGCCGGGTGTAATAAAACTGACGCCGGCTTTGACAAGTGTCTCGTAAATGCCGTTCTGAACGGCTTCCAACAAAACCGTTCTAGAGGCGGGCGCCGCAATCGTTCGAACGGCGACTTTTTTGCCTTTCAGGATACCTGCAGCGATTTCCAAATCTTCCAAACGCCCGTTGGTGCAGGTTCCGAGAAATGCCTGGTCAATATGCGTCCCGGCAACTTTACCGACAGGAACGACATTGTCCACTTCATGCGGACAGGCAACCTGCGGTTCGATGTCATCAGCGTGATAACTGACTTCTTTGCAGTAGTCTGCGTCAGAGTCGGCATAAACCGGTTCAAAATCGGCCTGTGAGCGGTTTTTCAAGTAATCCAAAGTTTTCTTATCCGGCGGAACAATGCCGGCTTTTGCGCCCATTTCAATCGCCATATTGCAAAGCGTCATCCGGCCGGAAACGGAAAGATCCGTAATCGCGTCGCCGTAGAATTCAACGGCTTTATAAGTCGCACCGGCAATTCCGGTTTTACCGATCAGGTAAAGCGTCAGGTCTTTGGAATAAACCCCGTCATTCAATATGCCGTCCACAGTCATTTTAATGGTTTCCGGCACCTTAAACCATAGTTTTCCTGTTGCAAAGATCTCGGCCATGTCGGTTGCACCGACACCGGTTCCGAAAGCACCGAAAGCACCGTATGTACAAGAATGAGAATCGGCCCCGACAATTAATTTGCCGGGCAGCGCAAATCCCCGTTCCGGCAGAACCTGATGGCAGATGCCCTCGCCGCCTTCATAGAAGTGAGAAATATTCTGTTCTTTTACCCATTCGCGGATATCCTTCTGCAGACCGGCGGCAACATCCGTGCTGGCCGGAATAAGATGATCGAACGGAATGACAATTTTTTCGGCATCCCATACTTTTTCCGCACCCATTTCTCTGAAAGATTTGACGGCCAAAACGCTTGTGCCGTCATGCGCCATTGCGTAATCCACATTTGCCGAAACAAAATCATTCGCTTTCGCGTCGGTTCCGGCGGCGCGGCTGAAAATTTTTTCACTGATTGTTCTCATGAAAACGCCTTTATTTGTTTTAAAATTTGAATTGTTTTTTGTTCAAGTTCTATGCTTTCGTCATCAAATCAATAAAAAAGTATTGTTAAGCTTCAAATATTTATATTTTGAAATATATAATAAAAAACATGTCAAATTATAAACCTGTGAACACAGACACGTTAGATGATGAGATTTCAGATGACACAGCCTTCCGAGTCATAACAGCATCAGAACATCCCTCCGGCCCGTACAAAAAACTCACGCCTGAAGAAGAACGCATTATATTATATAAAGGGACGGAGCCGCCGTTTTCCGGAACATTGCTTGAAAACAAAGAAAAAGGCATTTATAAATGCAAACAATGTGCGAGACCGCTTTATTATTCGGAAGATAAATTCGAGTCCCATTGCGGCTGGCCGAGCTTTGATGATGAAATCCCCGGCGCCGTCAAGCGTGAACCGGATGCTGACGGACTGCGGACAGAAATCCTCTGCGCGCACTGTAACGCGCATCTGGGACACGTTTTCGAAGGAGAATACCTGACATCTAAAAACGTCAGGCATTGCGTCAATTCCTTGTCATTGGAATTTGAAAAAGAAAAATAAAAGAAGAAAATTTATAGCAAAAGAGTGTTGAGACGGCTGATGAATCTTCTTTATGTTTTAACACTCTTTCTTCTTCCTGTAATGATGATCGGGATGGGACTTTTATGGCGCAGAAGCGGCCCGAAATACATAAACAGTGTTTACGGATACCGGACCTCGCAATCGATGGCAAGCCGCGAAACGTGGGATTTCGCACACATTTATGCCGGAAAAATCTGTCTTCGGATGGGAATTGTTCTCTTCCTTTTAACATTGGTTTTATGTATTTATTTCTGGTCTGCCGATGATGATACCGCCGGAATTGTCAGTGTTGTTGTGATGACGGCTCAACTGATTATTTTTATATTAATTATTCCTGTAACGGAATCCGCTTTGAAGAAAAATTTTGACAAAAGCGGGAAAAGAAGAACGGAAAATCAGCCGGACAAATAAGTCCGAAGCAAAATATCCGTTTTTTCGATTTAATAAAACGCCCTTTTTTAATTTTCTTTTTTCAATAAAACGGTGCCCGGGTTTCAAAATCTCAATTAGCCTATA
>CAYUQC010000074.1:0-3539 GCA_964446755.1 uncultured Methanosarcinales archaeon | reverse complement strand
TTTAATGAGGCGCCGTTTGCGCCCGATGCAACAAAACAGGTAATACTTATGACGAACAGACCTCTTGACATTTTAAATGAGGCTTTAAACAAGCCGGTTATTGCACGCTTAAAGGGCGGCCGTGAATTCAGAGGAGAATTAAAAGGCTACGACATTCACATGAATCTTGTCCTCGACAACGCGGAAGAATTAAAAGACGGCGTCAGCGTCAAAAAATATTCCAGTCTTGTTGTCCGAGGAGACAACATCGTTTACGTGTCCCCCTGATTATTCCGATTGATTTAAAGTATCGGGTCAACCGATCTTTTTTATTCAATTTTTGCTGAAAACGGCATCCACGTTTATGCGGAATCGACGATTTTTCAGCCGATGATTTTATATCATTCATTCCTGTTATCAAATCCAAATCATACATTATTTATACATATTCAGAAAGGTGAAGAAGCAATGGTTAAAGGAACGCCCTCAATGGGTCAGAGACAAAAACGCACACATATGAAATGCAGAAGATGCGGCAGCACTTCTTTCAACATCCACACCAAACAGTGTGTCGCATGCGGATTCGGAAGATCTGCAAAGCTGAGAGACTACAAATGGGTCCGAAAATCCAAATTAAACGGTGACTCTTAAATTCATCGTTTTCTTTTTCATTTCTTAACTTTTTTTCATTCTCTTTCATTCTCCTCTGCCGGTTCTGTTGATTTTCGTTATTTGCCGCATGAAGTGCTCTTTTTATAATTGCTTTTTAAAACAGAATCCGATTTTATTCGATTCAATCTGTCATTCATTCCTGTAAATTTGTCATTTTATTTCGGTTTGCCTTTCAAAGCCGTTTTTCATTTTCTTTTTCCTTTCTGACTTCAATTCTTCCGGCAATAAATGACAAATCATGTCTCATTTATCCGTTTTTTTATATGAACAATGATGAAAATTAACTTCAAATATAACCACAGATTATTCTTTTTTGTCTAAGTTATTCATACGTGTTAATACGGACTGAACTGCCGGTTGTTTCTTCGAAAACCGGAAATACGGCGGCATCCGGTTAATACGTTTACAAATTTCAAACCGACATTTAAAACAGCAGTGTCTCTTCTGATTCCCGTCCGATACTTTTTTCGGCCGGTTTTAGGGAAACGCGGATATATTTCGTGCCGTTTTTAACCGCTAATTATATTTCATAAAGCTGAATTTAAAATAATGGACAGCATTTAAGTTCTATAAATTTACAAATTGGGTGATAAATTTGAAGGAAGAATGTGGCGTTGCCGGTGTTATTATCCACGACCCTGCGCCGCCGACAAATATTGTTGCTTTTAAACTTTATTATGCGCTTTACGCATTGCAGCACCGCGGTCAGGATTCAACCGGCATTGTTGTTTTTGACGGTTCGAAACCGAGATCTATCAAACGCATGGGATTGGTTTCCGAAGCGTATTCCCGTGACACGCTGCAGGATATTGTCGGTTATGTCGGTGTCGGGCATGTCCGCAACGCGACATACGGCACACAAACGATTGAAAATTGCCAGCCCTTCGTCTTGAATTTCAAAGGTGGCACAATCGCGATTTCTCACAACGGCAATTTGGTCAACAGCACGGATCTCAGAGATGAGCTTGAGTCCGAAGGACGCATTTTTACAACTGCTCTCGACGCCGAAATTATCGGCCTTCTTTTGGTGAAAGAATTGTTGAAACAAGAACCCCTTGACGCTTTGAAATCCGTTATGAAACGCATCATCGGCTCTTACGCTTTGACAATCATGATCAACGGTGACCTTTACGCGGTCCGTGACCCGATCGGCAACAAACCGATCTGTTACGGTGAAATCGAAGGCGGTTACGCCGCAGTTTCTGAAAGTGTCGCGCTTGACGCGATTAAAGGAAAACTCGTCCGCGACCTCGTGCCCGGCGAAATCATCGTTTTCAAGAAAACCGGTGAAGTGGAAAGCATCATGACAACGGACAACAGCTTTGCGGCGCACTGTGTTTTCGAATATATTTACCTCGCCCGCCCGGATTCTATCATCGACGGCAAACTTGTTTATTCCGCCCGCGAAAGAATCGGAAACGAACTGGCGCGCGAACATCCGGCCGCCGCCGATATCGTCTCTCCCGTGCCCGACTCGGGTATCGCGGCAGCCATCGGTTATTCCCGCGAATCTGGCACCAAATATCTGGAAGGTCTGATGAAAAACAGATACATCGGCCGGACTTTCATTCTGCCGCATCAGGAAATGCGTGAAATGGCCGTCCGCCTGAAGATGAACACCATCGGCGAAAATCTGCGCGACAAAAGCGTTGTTCTCGTGGACGACAGCGTTGTCCGCGGCACGACTTCCCGCAGGATCATCGACATGATTAAGGATGCCGGCGCCAAAGAAGTTCATCTGCGCGTTGCCAGCCCGCCGATTGTCGGTCCCTGTTATCTCGGCATTGACATGCCGACCCGCGCCGAACTCATCGCAACGCACAAAACAATCGAAGGCATCTGCGCTGCCGTGAACGCCGACACAATCGGTTACCTCAGCGCCGACGGTCTCGTCAAAGCGATCGGCATTGACAAGAGCCGGCTCTGTCTCGGCTGTATTACCGAAATGTACCCTGTTCCGATTCCGGGCGAAAAATGTTACTGTGACAAGCAGTGCAAAATGGATGATTTCGTTCCCGAAGAGGAAAATAAGTCAGAGTGAAATCCTTTCAATTTTTTGAAAGGGTTAATTTTTTTATATTTATTCGGAACTTTTATATTAAAGTTTGAAGGTTTTCAGTTCATTAATTTATCATAATGGGCTGGTAAAATGGTTGTTTCTCAAAAAATTTTAAATTTACGTTTAGATACAGAAAATCCTCGTTTTTTTGATGGCCTCGTTCATCGTACTGAACCTGAAATTATTAATTATCTTCTGGAATATGAAGAAATTAGATCATTAGCTCAAGAAATCAATGATTATGGTGGTTTAGTTCCAGGAGAACGAATAATATGCACAATTGAAGATGGGGGATATGTTGTTTTGGAAGGGAATAGAAGATGTGCTGCATGTAAATTACTATTGAATCCTCAGTTAATTCCTCCTAAATTTAGAAATAATTTCCCACACGTAACAAATACAACAAAAGCAAATATTGATAATATAGAGATTGATACTGTCCCATCAAGAGATGCTGCTGCATACGTTTTGGCAAAAAGGCATATTGATGGGCCTAAAAAGTGGGGGTCATTGGAGAAAAAACGATTTCATGCATTCCATTTTAATAGGACAAAGTCAATTGGCCAAGTGTGTGCTTTAACAGGTTACAGTGCACCAACTGTTAAATCTGATTGCCAAAACTATAATTTTTATCTCAAATTTAAATCCATTTTTATTTCTAAAAATCCTCATTTTTCATTTCCCAATTCTGATGAGCCTACATTAATTTGGGGACGTTTATATTAATATTTAAATGACTATATGGATTTTACTTTTGATTCAAACCACATATTAAGAATACCATCGGCTGGGAAACAAACATCCGATGTTGAATTAATACTCCATTGTT
>CAYUQC010000073.1:0-4127 GCA_964446755.1 uncultured Methanosarcinales archaeon | reverse complement strand
GTTGCAAATATATAGTTATTAAGTTTATAGGACTCTAATGTGAGGTGTCATTTATGGCAAAAACAATACAAAGAAAAATTACATCGGCATACTCTCTTTGGCTTTTCGTGGTCTTTATTGTAATGGTTGCATATTTATTGCTGACAGGAAACGTTTTTGAAACATATGAAAGCGCCATGCCCTGGATTTTGGGATATATCGCCCTTGCCGTTATCGGCAACGTCGGCATGTTGATTGCAATGTATAAATTCTTGGTTCCGAACCAGGACGGTTTAAAGTTCCTTGCAATTTATGAAGTTGTCTTTATCGTTATTATGCTTTTGATCTTCCTGATTATGTACATGCAGTGGCTTCCGGCAGACGGATACGGCAATATTAACTTCCCGACACTTTTGAACGCGGTTTTGCCGTTCATGTTTATTCTGCTGATTTTGGCCGAATTCATTTTGTCCAAAGCGCTCCGTTTGATGCCTATCAAAGCAGTTTAATATCAAAAAAATCATTTAAGTTATACAAAATAAAAGATCGGCATTGCCGGTCTTTTTTTTTAGATTTTTACAATCATTTTTTGTTTATTATTCAAGTGTGTGATTCAACATATAAAGCGGGGATTAAATGAGTTTGTCCAAACAAGAAAAACTGGGTATTGTGAACTTTATTTTAACGGTCATAGTCATTATTTTAATCAAATATTTGTCAATGTATATCCCGTGGCTGCCGGCCGCATCTGACGGAACGGTTGAAATTGTGCCGCTGGCAATTACAACAATTATTGCCGTTTTGGCGATTCATGTCATCACCTGGGTGATACTGTGGCGTTATTTCAACATCAATGAAAATAAAAACAGCAAGAACTTGTTAATAATTTATGAAGTATTGTTCTTGATTTCGATTGTTGTTTTATATATCAGCGCCGCATTTGATTTCCTGCCGGCGTTCATCAATGAAAACATGCTCTCCGGAATCGGGCTCTTCATTATTATTCAAATGGCGCTCAGCATTTTCTTTACGTATGCCGTTTCAAAAATTCCGGCAAAATAAACAAAATGAAGAATCACCTTCATTTTAATTCCTTTTTTATGCTTAAAAAGCAAACTTTTAAGTAAAACCAAAGCATTAACGGCGGATAACGCGGAGGTATTGTCACAATACCGGATAAGCGAATTTGTCTTTTACGATGGCCATTCATCGCAAAATATCGGATTTCGCCTGTTCGGCTTTTCTCCTGCGCTTGAATGATTATTGTATAAGGACCGGAGATTCCTTATGTCAAGCGCAGTTTATGCACAAAACCAAAAGCAGAAAAGCATTACAAAAGAATTTTTCTTATACGTTATACCGTCTGTCATTTCAATGGTCGTTTCATCACTGTACGTCATCGTTGACGGTATTTTTGTCGGGCGCGGCGTCGGTGAACTCGCCTTGGCCGCCGTGAATATAACTTTCCCGTTTAACATGCTCCAGATTGCCGTTACCATGCTGATTGCAGTCGGCGGCGCCAATTATTTTTCCAGATGCGCCGGTGAAAGAAAACACAAAGAAGCCAATAGTTTCTTCCTCCAAAGCATCGCCGGATTGATCACCGTCAGTTTTCTGATGAATGCGTTTGTTCTCCTTTTCCCGGAACAGGTTGCCGTTTTGCTCGGCGCGGATGAAGCACTCCTGCCGCTTGTCCTTCCTTACCTGAAATGGATTGCCCTTTTCGGCATTATTTACATGCCCGGCCTGGGGTTAAGCATCTTTATCAGAAACGACGGTGCGCCGAAACTTGCTATGATCGGAACACTTGCCGGCGCGGTCATCAACATTATATTGGACTATATTTTTATCATGGAATTCGGTTGGGGCATTTCCGGCGCGGCAATTGCAACTGGAATCGGTGAAACAATCGCAGGCCTGATCTTTTTGCTGCATTTCTTAAAAAAGGACAGAATGCTTCGCATCACAAAGACCGTTTTCAAAATCAATGATTTGAAAAAAATAACACTCAGCGGCATTCCGTCTTTCTTGATGGAATTCAGCCAGTCTGCCGTTGCTTTCAGTTTTAATCTGGCGATTCTGACCTTTGCCGGAACGGCCGGTATTTCAGCATACAGCATTGTCATGTATGTCTGTTCCATTTTCAACATGGTTCTCATCGGCATTGTTCAGGGAGCTCAGCCGTTGCTCAGTTACAATTACGGCAGCAGAAATGAAAAAAATGTTCAAAAAATATACAAAATGGGACTCGGATCAAATTTGATTTCAACCGCCGTCTTTTACGTTTTTGTCTTTTTTTTCGGCTGGCATCTGGCCGGTATATTCCTGCCGGGAAATGCCGAACTGATTCAAATGTCCTCCGACATGATGAAAATTTACATGCTCGGATTCTTCCCGATCGGTATTTCGTTAATGAATATTTTGTATTTCCAAATCACGGAAAAAGAAGGACGGTCCATACTTGTATCGGCTCTGCGCTGCGTCGGGTTTGTTCAGCTGTTTCTCCTGATTCTGCCGCAGATTTTCGGCATATACGGAATCTACACCGCATTTTTCTGCGGAGAAATGTGCAATTGTTTGCTCTCAGCCGTTTTATATCGTTTGTCCCGGCGCAAAGAAGAAAGAAAAGCCCATTGTACGGGATCGGAGTGGAACCGGATTTGGAACAAAAATCCCGAAACCAAAAAATATTCATAATCCGCCGCAAAACGCCGGAACAGGAAAACGGTTTCGGCGTTTCATGTTTTCAAATCAGCAACTTTTAAATATGAACCGTTTTATTTTCGAGCAGAGACTATGGTAAACTTTTTTATCACGCTGACGATGGCCTGCGATTTGGAATGCCGTTACTGTTACGGTGAAGTGTGTGACTGTTTTGATGATTTTGACGACGGTATTGCCGTTGATTATGATGTTCCGGAAACAATCAGTTATGAAACGTCGGCGCTCAGAGATTTTATTGCAAAAGACAAAGATGCGGTTGTTATTTTTTACGGCGGCGAGCCGCTTCTCGAGCTTGAAAAAATGAAAGAGATGATGGACACGCTGCCGGCAAAAACATTTCTGCTGCATACAAACGGCACAATGCTGGATCAAGTGCCTGCGGAATATCTGCAGCGTCTGCATACAATTTCTATTTCTATCGACGGCGCCCGCGCTTTAACGGATTATTACCGCGGTGACGGCGTTTATGACCTTATCACAAAAAACGCGAACATCGCGCGCCAAAAAGGATTTATCGGCGAAATTATCGCCCGTATGACGGTTCAGGAAGAAACAGACATTTACGAGAGCGTCATGCATCTTTTTGAAAATCCCGATTTTTGCTTTGACAGCGCTCACTGGCAGTTGAATGCTCTTTTCTGGAGAAATGATTACCAAAGACGCCGTGAAGGATTCCTGGAATGGGCAGACAGCAGTTACAATCCGGGCATTCGGAAATTAGCGGACACATGGGTTTCCCGAATGAAAACGGAAGGCAAAGTTCTGCATATGTATCCGTTTGTAAATATTATGAATTCACTGCTGCGCGGCGAAAAAACTCATCTCCGGTGCGGTGCGGCCTGGACGGAATACAATGTGCAGACGGACGGTAAACTGTCCCCGTGTCCCGTGATGAGCGGTATGAGCGACTATTATGCCGGCGATATCTATAACGGCCGCCCAGATCAGCTCCGCGTCATACATGTTTCCGGGGAATGTCTCAGATGCGACATTTCAGACATTTGCGGCGGACGCTGTCTTTACGCTAATGCTACCATGAAATGGGGGGTCCAGGGCTTTCTTGAAGTCTGCCGGACCGTTCGTTTCCTTGTGAAAACACTTCAGGAAAAACAGCCGGAAATTGAAAAATTGATTGAAGAAGGAAAAATCAGGTTAGATGATTTTTCACAAGGCATTGAATACAACAGTTGTGAAATAATTCCGTAAATCACAGGTTTTGCGTAAAACAAAAAACAGCGGCGGATTCAATCACCACAATATTTAAATAAAATCAATATCTCTAATGATTGCTGTTCTGACAGCGATTATAATCTGCATTGATGGTCTAGTGGCTATGACTGCGGCCTTCCAAGCCGCAAACCCGGGTTCGAATCCCGGTCGATGCATCAAAAGGTTCGGTTTGAAACCTCTTCACCTCTAATTTT
>CAYUQC010000072.1:0-4627 GCA_964446755.1 uncultured Methanosarcinales archaeon | reverse complement strand
TGTTTTTTCTTATTCTCTCAAAAAATCGGAGAGAAACATCTTTTTACGGCAGAAACATAGATAATAGAATATATAAAGCTATATTTATGAGTATAAATAATACAACAAGTATAAATAATAAAAACGATTTTTATTAACAAATCAATTTAAAACATTTCATCAAATTTTAAAGGGGTAACATATGGAAAACGGCTTTTTGCTTACACTTGGAATTATAACGGCCGTACTTCTTCTTTTCGGAGGAACGGCAGCAGCAGAGCCTTCTCTTTTTGCAGGCGGTGACGGGAGTTTGGAAAATCCATACCAAATCGAAAATATCGAGCAATTAAACGCAATGAGAGAAGATTTAAGTGCAAACTATATTCTGATCAATGATATTGATATGTCTTCCTATACGGTATGGTATCCGATCGGCACACTGGAATGGAATCAAGGTGCAAACACATGGAATAAACCGTATCCGTTTACCGGAACATTTGATGGGGCAGGCTTTACCATTTACAATTTTACACATCTGCCCGAAACAATTAATCCGATGGACCGACAAGCCGACGGCAACGAAAGCGGATTGTTCGGTTATATTGAAAATGCGGCAATTAAAAATGTCCGCATGGAAAACATCGAAATTGCAAGCACAATTATGGACCACAACAACGTCGGACCGTTGGTCGGGCAGATGGAAAATTCTTCCGTGACGAATTGTACAACCGCAAACGGCTCGGTTGAACTGACGGGACTTCTTTGGCTGGCGGATGCAGGAAACGCAGGCGGCCTGATTGGAAAAGCAAAAAACAGTACGATCGAAAACTGTTCGTCAGATGTTTCCGTCAAAACACACTTTCACCGTGTCGGCGGCTTGGCCGGCGGCCTTTGGAACACAAATGTGACAAACTGTTCTGCATCCGGTGACGTTTCCGGTCGTTCGGTGGTCGGCGGGCTGATCGGCGATTCATTCACCAGCGATGCGGCAGATGCTTATATTACGGACAGTTTTTCAACCGGAAACGCAACGGGAATGACCGTCCCTTGCAAAAATACGCCGTATATCGGCGGCGGAGTAACCGGCGGTTTTATCGGCTGGGTTTCCCAATCGAGTTCTTCGGGCAGCACACCCGGTATGACCTACATTTCAAACTGTTATTCAACCGGCGATGCAACCGTTGAAAATGGAACTACAGCCGGCGGGTTTGTCGGCGAATACAAAAACGGTTCGATTTCCGATTGTTACGCAACGGGTAATGTTTACGCCAAAGGTTACACCTACGATAACGGCACGGTCGCTTACGGATATGCCGGCGGGTTTGCCGGAAAAATGGAAGGCGGAACAATTGAAAACAGTTTTGTTTCCAACACGGTGTCAACGTTCAGTGAAGCCGGCGGATTTGCCGGTCAAATGACAGGCGGCACCATTTCAAAATGCTACGCAGTGACGAATACGACTTCTTTTGAGTCGTATGCCGGCGGATTTGTCGGAAATCTCCGTAGAGGCACGATTGAAGAGAGTTATGCTGCCGGAGACGTTTCAGCTAAACATACAGCCGGCGGATTTGCCGGTTTCATCAATGATACAGCAAGCGGTTTGGAAATCAAAATCAACAATACCTATACTGTTTGTGACGTCATCACCGAACAGAACAAATCCGGGGGATTTGCGGGTCATGTGAATGCATCGGGAACAAATGTAACGATTACAAACAGTTATGCGGCCGGCTCCGTTCGGGCCGGTACCGGAAACACAGGCGGATTAATCGGAGTATCGACCAAAAATATTCTTTCGAATTCCTTCTATGATAACATCACAACCGGAATGACGGCAACAGCCGGCGGAACAGGCGGTACGGGCAAGAATACGGCCGAAATGAAAAACATCACGGTTTTTGAAAATGCCGGCTGGGACATTACCAAAGGAGAAACGGCAGGCTCCTCCGTCTGGTATATCCTGGAAGATTACAGCTATCCGCTTCTGACAGCGTTTTATCCCGAAACAATCTGTATCGGAAGTGAAGAACAACTGAAAATGATCGGAAGCCGCGCTTACGATTACGATGCCGACGGTTCCGGACAGAAGAAATTCTGGCATACCAATGCGGATTATGTTTTGATCAGCGACATCGCTCTGTCATCAGACTTTGACCCGGTCGGCAGCGAATCCATGCCGTTCAAAGGTAATCTGACCAATCAAAACGGTTATGTTATCAGTCATTTGAAAATCAATAAACCGATGGAAGAAAACACCGGCTTCTTCGGATTTGCCAAAAATGCCGTAATTGACGGCATCCTGTTTGAGGATGTTTCCATTGAAGGCGATTATGCGGCGGGCACTTTCGCCGGCGCCGGCATCAATATCACATTGATTGACTGCGCCGTCACTTCCGGAAATGTTTCGGCATACCAGGAAGCCGGCGGATTAATCGGCAAAACGGACGGCGCGGTTTTGATAAATTGTTCTTTTGAAGGAGACGCCGTCAGATCAAACGGAACATATTATGCCGGCGGACTCATCGGAAACGCGTCAAACGTGACCGCTGCAAACAGCCGTGCCGCCGTGAAAGAGGTTTATGCCGAAAACGAATGCGCCGGAGGATTGATCGGTGCGGTTTCCGGAATGAAATCGACGTTGTACCGGAGCAGTTTTATCGGAAACGTGACAAGCGGATACACTCACGCGGGCGGGCTCGTCGGACAGGGTGAAAACTTATCCGTCGGCCAAAGTTACGCCAAAGGAAATGTTACCGCCGACACGCACAGCGCAGGCGGGCTCGTCGGGGCCCTGTCAAACGGAACGATTTCCGAATCGTTCGCGACAACGGGAACCGTCGCGGCCTACGGAATCGCAGGCGGTCTGATTGGTTTTGCCGACGGCGCCGAGATTCTGATAAAAGACGGCATCGCGACAAATGCCGTTCACACGGCTGAAGGTAAAGCCGGCGGATTGATCGGAGTCAGTGCTTCATCTTCCCCTGCCAAGATTCAGAACAGTTTTGCGCTGAATCAATATGTAAACGGAACGAATGATGTCGGCAGCCTTGTCGGAACCGCCGGTTCGGGAAGCGTTCAGGCAGATACCGGCTACAGCTGGACTGGTATGAAAAACGGAGAGACCCTTTTGAGCACCCTGCCGGGAATTCACGGTACGGGTGTCGGTGCCGCGGACGTTTGGGACACTTTCGACGAAAACGGTGCATGGGACACACTTTCAGTGAAAAACAACTGGCAGAAAGATCAATACAGAAGATATCTGCTTCCGGTCCTGTCATGGCAGGAACAGCCTTTCATTGCCGACGCTTTGTATTTGGCGCCGGAGGAAATGCAGCACCTTTATTTCGTGGCATACGCCGGAAACGGCAACGATGTGACAGGCGTTCCGGTTGACGGCGGAGACTACCTCTTAAACGATGTCGTGACCGTCATGAGTAACGAAACTATGATGAACGGAAACCTGAAATTCATAGAATGGAATACACAAAGTGACGGCAAAGGAGAAAGTTTCCTTCCCGGGCAAACCTTTGAAATCACAGAAGATGTTGTTTTGTATGCGCAGTGGAAATCAGACGGTGACGGGAATCAAAATACAGGCTCCAAATCCCGCGGCTCGTCCGGAACAAAAATCATTCCGGGAGAAGAAATACCGAAAGAAGGATATGAAACAGAAAACCTGACGCCGCCTGCCGGAAATCAAGCAGTTATGCCGTTGATTCTTTCCATATTCCTGACAGCTATCGGTTTCTATGCTTACCGCAGAAGAGCCGAAGAAGATGAAAATTAAATAATAATGACGGCTGATCTTCTCAGCCGTCCTCATTTTTCAATTTTAAAAATGATTAATAAGCTGTCCACCCGCCGTCGGCAACCAGAATGGCGCCGTTGACAAAGGATGCTTCATCAGAGGCCAGGAAAACGGCAACTTCTGCAATCTCAACGGGTTTACCGTTGCGCGGAGACAAAGAACCGCCGGATGTGGCAATTTCCATACCTTCTTTGTTCAAATCGCCGGCCATACCGTCCATAATATGTGTTTCGATGGATCCCGGACAAACGGCATTGCATCGGATTCCTTTTTTGGCATACATGAAAGCCGTGTTCTTTGTCAGGCCGACCACGCCGTGTTTGGATACCGTGTAAGCGCATCCGCCGCGGCTTCCTTGAATGCCAGCAACAGATGCGGTATTCACGATCGTGCCTTTTCCGGCTTTGACCATATGCGGCAAAGCGGCGCGGATCATGGCGAACGGACCGTAGAGGTTGAGCTGCATCACGCTCTCCCAAACATCATCCGTTATATCTTTCGCGCCCGCGAAATCATCCACCTTACCGGCATTGTTGACCAAAACATCAATCCGCCCGTGTTTGTCAATGACTGTTTGAATGATTTTTTCAACGGATTCTTTCTGCGACACATCACCGCCGAGAGGAACGACTTTGCCGCCGTATTTTTCACACCTCTTGGCAAGTTCTTCCAGTTTTTCGGCGCGGCGGGCAACCGCAACAACGGTTGCACCCTCTTTTGCAAATTCTTCAGCCATGCTTTCACCGATGCCGGAACTGGCGCCGGTAATAATTGCGATTTTGTCTTTTAATCTCATGCTTTCAACTCTGGCAATATTAAATCCGTAAGGATTGAATATAT
>CAYUQC010000071.1:0-4927 GCA_964446755.1 uncultured Methanosarcinales archaeon | reverse complement strand
CCGAGTCCGCCGCCCTCTTCGATTGTCAGCGTCGGCAGCAATTATGATTTCATCTGGGAAGTGAGCGTAGCCGCCGGCGGGTCCAAAGTGTTCCGTTTTACACTGGACGGCGCGGATGATACTGAATTAGCAAACATGGATGAAGTTATCGTGGAAGGATTGGACGAAGAAGACGTTACGGGCGCAAAGGCTCTCAATGAACTGTTTTGAGGTGAAAGAATATGGTCCGCAAAAGTAAAAAAGAATCCGAAAAGCAGGAACAGTCTGAGAAAAATATTGAGGAAACGTATGTTTCGGATATCGATGATTATGAAGCCGAATTTGAGGCTTTCGACGATTATGTAGAGGAAGACGACTTGTCTTCATATCAAACGGCGAAGTCGGAGAGTTATTCGGGCGACGGCGAAACCGGTGAATTCGGCAGCGATGAGGATGAAGAATTCCTTGAACCCGAACCGGATTTATTTGACGTGTCCGGCAAACTCGTATCAAGAATTGAAGACGATTTGTCACCGCTGAAGAAACTGGAAGCGGAAACAAGCAATCTCGACCGGAATTCAGCAGAATACAAAAAGAAAGTCGCCGATAAAAAGATTGAAAATGACGAATGGACGAAGCGCAAACTCATCGGTTTGGCCGGCACATTTTACGACCAGTTTGAAAACGGGCATGTTCCGCACGTTCTCATGCCGTCCAGAACAAAGAAAAATCTGGCTTACAGTGATGAAAGCGAGGTTTGGGTTTACGGTGACATTGAAAGTGAGCGTTCCGCCAAAACCGTCAAAGGCGCGCACCAGTTACTGAGAACAGTTTCGGTATCGGATTTCGTCGTGAAGGAGCATTTGAAAAACAACCGCAGCTCCACATTAAGAGAGTTGTATTACATTTCGGAAGGGTGGGGCGCCGCCAAGTTCCACGCACAGTCGGAGAGTGACCGCCTGATTGAAGATTTGGAAATCATTACGGGTGCGCAGCGTGAATTTTTCCACGTCCGTCCGGAAGAAGACGGCGCGACAATGTACGGCCCGCTTCTGCTTCGCGAAGAAACAAAACGCGGCTCACGCGACATTCACTGCCAGAAAGATATCGGTGAAGGCGGCTATCAGATTCCGTTCAATGTTGAAAATATCGAGTTCTTGGAGCATGACGCTTCCATGATCATTGCCGTTGAAACGGGCGGTATGTACGCGCGTTTGATTGAAAACGGATTTGACGAAAGATACAACGCGATTCTGGTCCACTTAAAAGGTCAGCCGGCCCGCTCGACGCGCCGGATCATCCGCCGCCTGAATACGGAACTCGGCATACCGGCAACCGTTTTCACGGACGGTGACCCGTGGTCTTACCGTATTTTCTCATCGATCGCTTACGGTGCCATCAAAAGTGCGCATCTTTCCGAATATATGGCAACGCCGGACGCAAAATTCATCGGTGTTCAACCGTCGGATATTGTCGAGTATGAATTGGCGACGGACAAACTGTCCGAACAGGATATTGCTGCACTTCGAAGCGAGCTTTCCGATCCGCGTTTCGCGTCGGATTACTGGAAAGAACAAATCAATCTTCAGCTTGAAATCGGTAAGAAGGCCGAACAGCAGGCATTTGCCGGCAAAGGTTTGGACTTCGTGACGGATACCTACCTGCCGGACCGTCTGAAAGAGCTCGGCATAATCTGATTTAAGAAGCCGCTCAGCTTACGGATTAAAAATTAAAGAAAAGTTTAAAATGAATTTTGTTTGAATGATTTTCATTCAAACAGATATTTTTGTTTAAAAGTTGTTAGAGTTCAGCGCCGACAATCGTCTGCGTTGCCGTCACATTCGGACTTTCACGGATCTTGTCAACGATGTCGTTGAGTTCGCGGAGCGTTTCAAGCTCGACGATGACGACAAAGTCGAATTCGCCGAAAACGTGGTAGACGTCTTTAACACCGGCAAAGGACTTTAAATCATTGTAAGCGTTCTTTTCAGAACCGGGCAATACGTTTAACATTGTAACTCCGATGACCATGTTTTGTTCCTCATTGGTTTTTACTTGAATTTTGCTTAAAAATTATACCTTGCGTCTGCCGATTTTGAAACGGCGGGATAAAAGATACAATAATTCTTTCATGTTATATATTTGTCGACTATACTGCGATTCATAAAAAATGAAGCGTACTTAAATAAAAAAGAAAAGAAACAAAAATGCTTACTGCATTTTGTTTTTGATTGCCGAAACAAGTGCTTCAAAAGTAAATTCATCCGGAACGGCATCCACCGTCACGCCGAAACTTTCGACAGTTTGCGCAGTCGGGTAACCGATGGCGCCGACGACGGCTTCATTTAATTTTTCGATCACTTCTTCCCGGTCACCGGTATTGTCGGCAAGCGTCATGAAATTTTTCGCCATCATAGTGCTGGTAAACGCAAAAGCGTCAATTTCACCGGCTAATGTCTTTTCAATCAGTTCTTCCTGAAGCGGCCCTTCCGGAATTTCGAGTGTATACACATGTGTTTGATGGACGGTTGCGCCGGCATCGATCAAGCCTTTGACCAACACTTCCGAGCCGTAAAAACTTCTCGGAATATCAATGACTTTCCCGCCGGCAATTTTTCCCAAATCATTTACCAATCCTTCGGAACTGTATTCACCGGGCATAAGAGAACCTGTTAAGCCGAAGCTTTCCAATTTCTTCCGTGTTGTCGGACCGATGGCAACGATTTTGATTTGTTTCAAGGCATCCAAGAATTCTTTTTCGGAAACGCCGGTCAAATTTTTCAATGTATAATCAATGCCGTTCGCGCTCGTAAAAATAACAATATCCGTTTTCTGAGAAAGGACACGCTTGACAAAGCCGTCAAAGGCATCATCTTTCATTCCTTTGAGCATCACGACGGGAACGGACAGCGGCTGAAATCCTGCCTCTTCCGCAATTTTTTCCGAATTACCTGTGTATGTTTCGGGACGCATGATCGCAAGAACAGGTCTTTTTTCCATAATATCTCTCCTTGATTCATTGAGGCCTTAATAATCCGAATGCTGTTCCCCGAGAACGGCATGCAGATTGACGACATTTCCGATTACCGTAATCGCGGGCGCTTTGACGTTTCTTTCCTCGGCCAAAGCGGCGATGTTTTCCAATTTTCCGACGGTGACGCGCTGGTCGGGGCGTGTGCCTTTCTCAACAAGCGCGACCGGGGTCTTCGGATCCATGCCGTACTTTAAAAGTTCGCCGCAGTTGCGTTCAAGCATTTTAACGCCCATGAAAATCACAAGCGTACCGTCGAATTTTGCGAGAAGCTCCCAGTCCAGACCCGTTTCTTCTTTGGTCGGATCTTCGTGGCCGGTGATGAATGTTACCATGGAGTTGCTGTCGCGGTGCGTAATCGGAATGCCCGCGTAAGCCGGCGCCGCAACGGCCGACGTGATTCCCGGAACGACTTCAAATTCAATGCCGGCTTTCACAAGCTCTTCCGCTTCTTCACCGCCGCGTCCGAAAACATACGGGTCGCCGCCTTTAAGACGGAGAACGGTTTTGCCTTCTTTGGCTTTTTCAATGATTGCTTCATTGATTTTATCCTGGGTCAGCGTGTGGTTTCCTGCGTATTTGCCGGCATCGATTTTCTCGGTTTTTTCGGGAATGAGATTTAAAATCGCTTCGCCCGGAAGCTGGTCATAGATGACGACATCGGCTTTATCAATTAAGCGGCGGGCTTTCACCGTCAGCAAATCCGGATCTCCGGGACCGGATCCCGCCAAATAAACTTTACCGTATTTTTCAGACATTTTGCAGTTCCTCAATTTAATAAATCACAATAAAATGTAAAAGAATGAATGATTGAATGAAACAGGCTCTATTCATTATTTGTGCCCGAGAAGTCTTAAAATCGGCGACTTCTTTTCATTCTTTTCACGGTCCCAGTCGAATCCTGAAACTTTCTTTGCCAAATCGGCCTCGTTGGCATAAATGTGAGCGGACGTGGAAGTTAAAATGATTTCAACCAATTCGCATCCGGCGGGTTTAATCACCAATTCGTCAAACGCTTTCGCAATACCGCAGAGATTGGCCCAAACCGCGTCTCCGTAATCGTTGGAGCGGAACAGCAGGCGAAGAGAAACTTGATTATCGTCCAGCAGACGCACCTGATACCAGTTAAAACACGGCGGGTTGTGGGAATTCCAATACATCGGATGATAAACGGTGCCGACATTTTGATTGGACTGAATCTTGGTTTTCAACCCTTCTGCCAGTTTGTCTTTAGAGACTTCCATCTGATCGATTTCGCCTTCAATCGTTTGGAATTTGCGCATCAGTTCAATATAGGTATACTCAAAATCGGTGTCATCGCCCTGGCGTTTTCCGACATCGCAGAGCGGCACAAGGAAACTGTCCTGATAATCCGTGATTTTGTCGCCGGCCCATCTGAAATTTTCGGGCGTGATGCCGGCCAAAACATCATCGATCGCTTTGCCGTAAATTTGAATGATTGCGTAGATTTCGCGCGCTTTCTTGGGTTCGCCGGCGTGCCCGAATGTGATGTCTTTGCCGTCAAGAACAATGTCTTCCGTGATTCTTTTGTACAATGAATCAATGTTCTCGCCGGAATATGTTTTCACAAAAGTTAATGAGGACGGTTTCATAAAATCACAACTGATTATTAAGGTCGATGAGTTATTAAAAGAATATGACTGATATATACAAAACCACATTCTGATATTTAATAATTTTATGAGGAATGCGTTTTTTATCATTCCTCATTAAATATGTTGATTATTTTTAATCCGATTTCAAAAACAAGAATTGAAAGAATAAATGAAATGATTTTGATAATTAGATAACAAAGCACAGAGCTAAATTTATAAACAGATTCTAAAACGGAGTCGAAAAATAAACCTGTCATTATTAGAGTTGCCACTGTAAAAAAAGATGTTAAAAATACAAAAC
>CAYUQC010000070.1:0-5064 GCA_964446755.1 uncultured Methanosarcinales archaeon | reverse complement strand
TCAAAACGCTGATTTCCCGGCCGGCAATCATCACAGATTTCATCGCAATCGCCTCTTTCACCGTTCCTCAATGTCTTCCGACGGATCGGCGGGCGGATCTTTCTTATTAAGCTGAATCAGATCGTCAAACTTTCCGGAACGGTACAGATAAAATCCAACAATTAAAATGAGTGCAACAGCCGCGATTATGCCGTATGTTTTCCAATCCGTAGAGTTTTCCGGAACAGGTTGAACCGGCGTCGCTGTTTCAAGCTGTGAAATCTTTGATTCGAGCTGCGAAATTTTCAATTCAAGCGCCGTCGTGTTCGGGGAACTTGTGTTGTTTTGCGGAAGTGCCAAACCGTTTAATTCGGCGAACTCCTTCAGCCAGGTCTCCGATCCACTGACCGGATCATCTGAAGAACCGGACTTTTCGGCAGCCTTCACATTCAGATTTATCGTCCGATTCGCTATCTTCTGTTTTGTTTCCCAATCATAAACTGCAATCTTGATCTGATTCTGTCCGACGTTCAAAAGAGACGCTCCGAACCGGTCATCAACGTTTTCGTCATTATTCGACCGAATTGTTACATCTTCGGTCAATTCTTCATCATTGACAGTAATCTGATAGCGGATTTTGTGAGAAACTGAATCATCGTTAGCGATTTTGAATTCAACAGAGAAATCTTGCGGGTATTCCATTTCTCGGACGTTTCCGGAAATATTGAATGAGGTGATTTTAACACTGGCCAACCGGACATAAAAAGATAAATCGTCTTCCGTTGACGTGGACTTTTTGATGGCGTAATAAGTCGTCGTGTTGATCGGCGTAGGGTTGCCGACCGTATCAAAAGCCCGAACCTCAACAACATGAGAGCCGGTTACGTTGACATCTTCGGTTATTGTAAAATTGTTCCCGGAAAGATTGGCCGTTTTCCAGCTGCCGCCATCAAACCTAACTTCAACCCGGTCCACGCCGGACGCGTCGGTTGCGGTGCCGAAGACCTTTACTGTTCCGTTCTCGGCGACAACATTAACGTACAAAGTGGGCGCCATCGTGTCTGTCTCCGCAGCTGCCGGCACAAGCAAAACTGTAATTAATAATAAAAAAGCAAATATAAAGTGCATTTTTCTCAACGAAATCACCTTCGTGGGTTGTTTTTAAGGAAAAGTGTAGGAGTCCGGACGACTGGTACTCGCCCGAACTCCGCTTTTTCGGAGGTAAATAACGCGCTTAGAACTCGTCAAGCGTCTTTTTCAGAGCTGCTTCAGCATTTTCAATGTCAATCGAAAAATCACGGCCGAACTCCATAATGTCTCGGTGTTCTTTGAAAAACTCGTTCAGAACATTCATGACGTTGATCGCGTCACGACCGGGAATCATGACACCTTTTCTCATTCCTTCAGTTGTGATGTACAAATTGAAAGGAATGAACCATTCCGGAATTGTGGCTTGATACCCGTTTTCCTGTTGCTTCATGATCGGACGATTGCCGGGCATGACGCTGACTCTGACACCGCCGAGGGATTTTGAAACATTGATTCTCGGACGGAGAATGCCGTATTTCATCTGAAGCTGTTCAAGTTTGGCCTTTGTTTCCGGACTCATGGCGCCTTTGTTAAAGGCGATTGTTTCAGCGTTGCGGGCAATGGAAGCGTCATAGGTTTCAAGCAATTCCAACGGAACATCCCGGAGTTTGGTTAAACCTGCGATGTATGCTTCATTGCTTTTTTCTGCGACGACCGGACGGGGTGTTGGACTGATGTCGGCACCGGTACTCTGAACTTCGGGACCTCCGATTTGTTCTTTGTTTTCATTTTCGTTTGTATTCTGTTCTTCTGTTGTGTTATTTCTTGCCATTTAGTTCACCTTTTATTGATTTTCTTTGATTTTGTTTGGTTTTAGGCTTATGAAGTTTGGAGTTTTGATAAACCGGCAATTAAGCCGGCATCAGATTGATAGATGTGATTAAGGCGGCTTTCTTCAGGGTAAATCAAATCAAGATTGGCCCGAATCGTGCGATATTCCAAATTCGCGTGAAAAAGCACCGAGTTTTCTCTGATTCTGTATTTACCGTATCCCATTCGCCGAAAATTCGGAGATTCGGACACAAGCCGTCTGTACTGTTTGTATGAAAGATGACTGAAGTTCCGTCTCTGAACTGATCCTGCAGCTTCGATAAGATCTGAAAATGAATCGAAAAAATCAATATCATTAAAGATGTCGGGAAGCTGATAAGTTTCCAAAATACCTTCAAGATACTTCTTTTTCCATTGCTGATCCCCGCGTTTCGTCTGAACGAAACGAAGATAGCCATGGCGATATTTTTCATAATCAAGGCCGAGTGTTCGGCGCAGATGCTGAAGAATGAATTTTGAATAAACAAACATTTTCGCGCGGCCGGAATCCGTAAAAAAGAAATCAGACAGCGTTCCGCAAATAAAAGGAACAGTTGTTTTCAATTCCGATCCTAAAATGATCTCATTTCTGAGAATAAATTTCGTTTTGACATAGATTTTATGAACCATTCGAATGAGCGCCGGATAAATGTCTGACGGGTATTTCGTTACCATTAACGGCGTATCGGAGTGAAAATCCATATGATTTAATCCGATCTCTTTGAAAAAGTTCAATTTATCAGTCAAATAATGGTATGCATCAAATGGTTTTTTCTGATTCCAACAAATTTCAATTTGAGAAATTGAAACTTTTTTGGGAGCCTTGTAAACATCTTCAGCATCGAATCCTAATCGGCCGATTAAGAGTGATTCATACAAATCTTTTGCTTTGTTGTTTAATTCATCAAGAATTGCTTGCTCATGCTGAATATACTATTTTTCATATCCAATCGGGATGAAATTCGTTTCTTCAATAAGCTCCTCATTATAAGCTTCAACGATTTCCGGGCAATTCTCCGAAATCTTGTTGTAAACAAGTCTTTGCATATTGGCATACATATCCAACCGGATCGGCCCGTAGCCGGATGGGTGATTGTAAATAAAACGATAAGTAATGCCTTCCGTTCTCCACAAATACGAGAAACCGGCGCCGTCTTTAATTCTCTTCGGCTTGTCTTTGAGTTTGAACCCGGACAAAACAGACCGATTTTCCATAAACGAAAATTCTTTGTCCAATCCTATCGGAAATAAAACTTCAATTTCCTCATCGGTGTAACCCGACTGAACGAGATTCAATTTTGTATACATCAGCTGCTCGGTTTGAATATCCTTATCCATTGAACTCATTGAAAGCTGATTTGTTACATCTTCCCGATAACACATGAATTCTTCAGAATAAACGCCGATACTGATACGGTCAATCATCAATTCGGGGTATTCAATATTGACAGGATCCTTTTCGAAAAACTCTTCCGATATTTTAGAATCGTATTCTTGGTATTGTTTTTGAAGCATATTACGGCGGTAATCTGCGAAACGTTTTCGAATCTTCTTTTCAGTCGTCTTCACTAACGTTTTATAATTTTTCAAGTACAGGTAGTCTTTTAAAACTGCAATGCACCAATTAAACAACTCTGTAAAATGTTCTGCATACCGAGAAATAACGACAAAAAACCGTTTGATGAATTTGAAAAATTTCTCATCATATCTTTTTTCTTCGATTGACTTTGATATTGAAAGCAAACTTTCACTCCGGAGAGCCGTAACGTCAGGATCCCGGTCAAACAATTTACCGGACATCATTGTCAAAATGATATTTTCTGCAAAGTAAAGCGGGTTACGTAAGCTGAAAACGTTAATTTTGCCTAAAAAGGAGGTTATTGTGTAGGGCTTCGGCTGAAGTAACATTATAATAATGTCTTCTTCACTCAAATTACCGGCCTTTTTGACAAGTTCTTTGAGTTCGTAGAATAAGTCGGGAATATTTGTTTTCAGTTTGTATATATCCAAATCTCTCTTGACTGCCGTCCAAAATGAAAGCGGCATCGCCTCATAAGTTTTCGGGTCTTTGATAGGCATTTTGCCTTCTTCGCCGAATAACTCCTCAATGATTTTGAGTGCTTCAGAATCCATGAATTACACCCGGAACGATTTTAGAATCGTTTTTGGTGAATTAGGGATAAAAAGGAGAACCGGATTCGTTTTAGGGATTGAATTGATTCTTGACGAATCCGGACTGAATGCGTTTTTGAAATGATATTCGTTTTTGTAGAAGCTGCCGACTGGTCGAACGCCCGCAGCAACACGCTGAAAAATAACGGAAACGGAATGTAAATATGTGTTTAGTGATTGGTTTTTCTGGTTGATTGATTTCTTCATGTCTTTTTTCGTGTTCTTTGGAGAATTCATTCCGTTTGCCGTTTGTCTGCTGCCGACGAGTTGAACGCCTGCAGCGGCATGCTGAATAAATTTAGAAACTGCCGATAAAAAAGGTAAGGGGACTATGAAACCCCGTAAATTATCAGCAGCCTTTAGGGTTTGGTTATATGGGTTGCCGCCGCTGACGACTTGAACTCTTGCGACGGCACGTTGAATATTTGGGGTAAAAAGGCTACAGAGGTTTGCAACAACTCCTTGGTTTACCTTGCCGGCATAATATCGTTTTTTCGGAAAAACAGCCTCTTTACCCATTTTTCACACCTTTTTTATCTGTTACCTGTGTCGAGGGTATCGCAGTCGCCGCAGGGAATTGAACTCCGGCGGCGACATTCTGAATTAATCTTACAGATGCGTGTTCTAAGCTATGGTTTTTAAAAACAGATTGTGTCAGAATGTCTTCGTATTCGGCGCAGAATTGTTCGCACATTTTGGCCGCTTTTTGAGAAGTCATTCTGACCCCTCTTCGGTTTCGTGGTTATCGTTGTTTAAAACAGGGGTGTTTGTGATACTTTTCTCATAGACTTCAATTCCGTTTTTAAGTAAAAACCGAGCTGCATCTTGTCGATTTGAAAAATGACCTTTCTCTACGAGTTCATCTAAGCCGGCGATGGTTTGCGCCGGGAGTAAGAGCTGAATTCTTTTGGTTTGAGATTCGGTCATTTTCAATCAATGTGAAATATTAAACAAATTATAAATATTTTACTCAAATAAGTGTAATTTTTAACATTTGCTATTTCAATAGCAACT
>CAYUQC010000069.1:0-5086 GCA_964446755.1 uncultured Methanosarcinales archaeon | reverse complement strand
ATTTTAAAAACGGAAAAAAGATAAAAGAAACTGTGTAAAAATATTAAGGGTGGAAAAAACTAAATTAAATTAAACGGCTGCCGTTTCTTTTAAAACGATTTTATTTTTTAATTTTTGATAACAGTCGTCAAAAATCTGCTGATGGCCGCCGTCCAAATCAAAAATTTCAAAACCGTATGTGTCGGCAAAGCGTTTGAGCTTCGGTTCGGTATCTTTTGTATAATGAAGACCGGTTTCAAGTCTTGCCACGCGTTTATAGTTGGAGGCTTCAAACATGAATTTGTTCATTTCAATGATTTGTTCTTCCGTCAAACCGCGGCGGTCTTTCGCATAATTGAAAAACTCGTCAATGGTTTCTTCGTACATCGGCGTAAAAATAAATGTGCCGACACCGTGAAAGCTTTTCAGCAGATTCAAATACTGTTTGCGGCCGCCGATTGTCGCCGCAATGCAGTCATCCACGATTTCACCTTCGGGATCCCGAAGGATGACGATCGGACAAATATCTTTAAAATCATCCTCGACATGGCCCAACACATTGCCGCAAAGACCGTAAAGCAAATAAATGCCGTCGGCTTTTTGTGCAAAAATCTCCAGATCTTTATAAACCTCTTCTTTCAGAATTTTCGGCTTTTCATGAAGTCCGAGCTCCAGATTCCAAACAATCAACGAAATACCGCTTTCATTCCGGTCATCGCGGTCCGATAAATCGGGAATTGAGTGAATCATGGGCGCCAAAGAATAAGTTTTTCCCACATCATTCAGTTTTTGAATAAATTCATTGTGTTCCCCGTTTTCAACAACGGTCACATCTTTGATATCCGGGTCATTCTGAATCAGATAAATGATTTCATCCTGAAGCATTTTGCAGTTTAAAATTCCTAAAACCGTCATAAAGTCACACCGCCTTTTGAATCATATTTTTCAATTTAGAATAACAATTTAGAAAGACTTTCTGGCCGCCGCCGTCCAATTCTATAATTTCAAACTGATATTTGTCGGCAAACTGATGAAGCGGCTTATCCGAATCCGTATAATGCAGGCCTGTTTCCAAACGGGCGACACGTTTATAATTTGCCATATCAAACATTTTCTTATTCATTTGATAAATCTCATCTTCCGACAGTTCCCGCGGACTTTTCTTGAAACCGAAAAATTCATTTGCTGTCGCTGCGCCCATCGGCGTTAAAATCAAAGTCCCGACGCCGTGAAAGCTTTTCAGCAGATTCAAATACGGTGTTCTGCCGCCGATTGTTGCACCGACGCAGTCATCGACGATTTCACCGTCATCTTCCCGAAGAATGACAACCGGAACAACGTCCGCAAAATCTTCTTCAACACGGCCTAAAACATTCCCGCAAAGCCCGTAGAAGAGAAGAATGCCGTTGACTTTCGGTGCGAATTCATGCAGTTTCTCATATACCTGATCTTTTAAAATTTTCGGAACATCATGAAGGCCGAGCTCCATGTTCCAAACAATCAAAGAAATTTTTTCATTATTCGCCGATACAGATCCGGCATCCGATAATTCAGAACAGGAACCGACGGTCTTATAATTTAAACCCGCAGAATCCATCTTTTCAATAAATTCACCATGGTGGCCGTTTTCAATAACGGTCACACTCTGAATTTCGGGTTCATTTTGAATCAGATAAATAATTTCATCCTGAAGCATCTTACAGTTTAAAATACCGATAATTGCCATATAATCGTCTCCGGGATACAAAATCAAATAAAATTGATTTTTATTCGTATACAGACATATCCGCTTTGAACCTAAATAAAGTTTTTGAAAAATGTTTCGAAATTCGGCAAAAATATGAAAGAGAAAATGGTGTAACAGGCCCGGTTACAGACAATTCCGGCAAAAAAGAACTGAAAGAAAAAATAAATTAAAACTGATTTAAAAAACCACCCCTCATTTTATTCATTTCGGGAAATCAGAAGATTTCATGCGCGATACCGTAAAAAAATACAAGCGACGCGGTCAATTTTTTATTAAATCAGTTTTTTGGAGAAACCGCTTTTTTTGTCTTTTTCTTCACGGTTTCCGTTTTCACGCCGGATTCGGTTTTGGCTTTTTCCATTACCGGCTTCAAATATTGTGCCGTATAGCTTTTCTTGCTCTTAATCACTTCTTCAGGCGTTCCTTTGGCGATGATTTGACCGCCGTCGTTACCGCCTTCCGGACCCATATCAAAGATGTAGTCGGCGCATTTGATAACATCCAAATTGTGTTCAATCACAATAACCGTATTACCCATATCCGTCAAATCGTTCAAAACTGAAATCAATTTTTTGACGTCGTGGAAATGCAGACCGGTTGTCGGCTCATCCAACAGATAAACTGTCTTACCCGTTGCTTTCTTGGAAAGCTCGCGCGTCAGTTTAATCCGCTGTGCTTCGCCGCCTGAAAGAGTCGTTGAACTCTGGCCGAGTTTGATATAATCCAAACCGACCCGTGCCAAGGTATCTAATTTATCGTGAATATACGGCACCTTCTTGAAATGTTCCAAGGCTTCGGCCACCGTCATATCCAAAACTTCCGCAATGGATTTGCTGTTGTATTTGACTTCCAGCGTTTCCTTGTTGTAGCGCGTGCCTTTACACTCTTCACATTCGACATACACGTCAGGCAGGAAGTTCATTTCAATTTTGATCAGACCGTCGCCCTGGCAAGCTTCACAGCGTCCGCCTTTTACATTGAATGAAAAACGCCCGGCAGCATAACCGCGCACTTTCGCTTCTTTCGTACTGGCATAAATTTCACGGATTTTATCAAAAATCTTCGTATAAGTTGCCGGATTCGAACGCGGCGTTTTGCCGATCGGATCCTGGTCAATCACAATGACTTTATCCACTTTCGTGTCAAACTGAAGAGAGGAGTATTCGCCGCCTTCCATTTTTGAGTGGTAAAGAATATGCATGAGCGCCGGATATAAAGTATCGTAAATCAAAGTGGATTTACCTGAACCGGAAACGCCTGTCACGACTGTCAAAACACCTGTCGGAATGTCAACGGACAAATTCTTGAGATTATGCGCTTTCGCTCCTTTCAGATGAATAAACTTATCCGATGTTCTGCGCTGCGCCGGAATCGGAATGTAATCCGCTCCCGATAAATACCGGCCGGTCAAAGAATCGGGGTCGTGGAGAATTTCATCCGGCGTTCCGGCTGACACCACATGCCCCCCGGTGACACCTGCTCCCGGACCCATGTCGATTACATAATCGGCGTTGAGAATTGTATCTTCATCATGTTCCACAACGACCAGCGTATTTCCCAAATCGCGGAGATGGCGGAGCGTTTCGATCAGCCGGTTATTGTCCCGCTGATGCAGGCCGATGGAAGGTTCATCCAAAACATAAAGAACACCCGTCAAATTCGAACCGATCTGTGTTGCCAGACGGATGCGCTGCGCTTCGCCGCCGGACAGTGTGCCGGAATTGCGGAATAAAGTCAAATAACCGATGCCCACCTGATCCAAAAAGTGAAGGCGAGTTTGGATTTCTTTTAAAATCAAAGACGCGATTTCCTGCTGTTTTTCCGTGAGCGGCATTTTATCAAAGAGATCAATGGCATCCGACACGGACAACTTTGTCACGTCAATGATATTGTAACCGTCTATTTTAACCGACATCGCTTTTTTGTTCAGGCGGTCGCCGTCACACGTCGGACATTTTGAAACGCGCATGAATTTTTCAAATTCCTGACGGCGGTAATCGGATTCTGTTTGTGAATACAGGCGGATGCACTGCGGCAAAACGCCCTCCCACTTGTTCGTGGATGTGTAGTTAAATTCACCGTTGCTCATTTTCATGTTGAATTTAATTTTATCATCCGATCCGTACATCAAAGCGTTGTACTGCTCTTCCGTCAGGTCCTGAATCGGCGTCAGCGGCGAAAAACCGTAATGTTTGGCAACGGAAGCCAGATGCTGCTGGCGGTACCCGTCAAAATAATTTCTGTAAACGGCAACAGCTCCTTCGGCAATTGAAAGACTGCGGTCTGGAATGATGAGATTTTCGTCAAATTCCATTTTAAAACCGAGACCGTTGCATTCGGGACAGGCGCCGAACGGGCTGTTGAATGAAAACATACGCGGCTGGAGTTCTTCAAAAGCCAGGCCGCACTCCGGGCACGCCATTTTGGAAGAATAAGTAACTTCAATGATTTCTTCCTCTTCGTCGTCGCTGTCTTCAAAAGAATTTTCATCAATCGTTCTCTTTTTGAGAACTTTTTGATATAAACCGCGCGTTCCTTTCTCTTTGCGGTAGGAATTCGGTTTTCCGACGGCATAAACGAGACCTCCGGATCTTTCCGTTGCCCGCTCGCAGGCTTCCACCAAACGTGACCGCTCGTTTTCATCATCCACATCCAACCTGTCAACGACAATATCAATATCATGCATTTTGTAGCGGTCCAAATCGATTTCTTCATCGGTTCGGTAAATTTCACCGTTGACGCGGACGCGTGTAAACCCTTCGGTATTCAAATCGCGGATCAGCTGCTGGTAAGTTCCTTTCTTTTTCCGTATAATCGGCGCAAAAATCGTGACCATTCCCTCGAATTCGGCAAAAATTAAATCCGCGATTTTTTCGGGTGACTGAGATTCGATTTTGAGATTATGGTCCGGACAGTACGGTGTTCCGATACGGGCGAAAAGCAAACGGAAATAATCGTAAATTTCCGTCACCGTCCCGACGGTACTTCTCGGATTTTTGGACGTTGTTTTCTGTTCGATTGAAATCGCGGGTGACAAGCCTTCAATGCTGTCAACATCAGGTTTGTCCATAATGCCTAAAAACTGGCGGGCGTAAGAAGACAAAGATTCCACATATCGGCGCTGGCCTTCGGCATAAATCGTATCAAACGCCAATGTTGATTTACCCGAACCTGAAACGCCTGTAATAACGGTCAGTTTATTTTTAGGAATGGTGACGGAAATGTTTTTGAGATTATGTTCCCGGGCACCTTTGATAATAAGTTCGTTCATAATAGATCCTGAAATTGTTTTTAAAGAAGTAATTTCCAATTATATATAGAAGTTTTAGTTTTTATTTTTTCAATAATTATTGTTTTGAC
>CAYUQC010000068.1:0-5188 GCA_964446755.1 uncultured Methanosarcinales archaeon | reverse complement strand
ATCCATTTATCTCGTTTTTTAATTAGTTTAAAATTTGTCTCATATACATTTCAATCAATTATCATAATTAACCGTTTCAATCGGAAAAAATTGAAACACAAATAAAAACAAATCAAAGGAATCTCAAAAATGAAAAATCAGGCACATCATGAGGAACACTATCCCGAATACTGCCGCAACAGTTTAATGGATTTTGTCAAAATCAAAGACATCGATATTGAAATCTGCGATGTCACGCTCAGAGACGGTGAACAAACACCGGGCGTTGCTTTTTCAAAAGAACAAAAGATGTCGATTGCGCAGCATTTGGATGATATCGGCATTGATGTTATTGAAGCCGGTTTCCCGGTCGTTTCAGATGCAGAAAGAGATGTCGTCAAATCCATCGCTAACATGGGCCTGGATGCCCGAATCTGCTGCCTTTGCCGTTCTACGCAGAAAGATGTGGAGACCGCTATTGACTGTGATGTCGACTTCGTCAGTATTTTTCTGGCGATGTCCGATCTGCATTTAAAATACAAATATCACAAAAGTCTGGATGAAATGCTTGATGTCGCCATGAATGCCATTGAATATGCCAAAGATCACGGCATCGGGGTCAGATTTGCCGCCGAAGACGCGACCCGGACACCCATTCCCCGTCTGATTGATGCGTTTAAAATGGCAGAAGAGAGGAATGCAGATTACGTCAGCATCGCCGATACGGTCGGTATCTTAAACCCCGTCACTGCCACTTATTTGGTGGACCAAATCTACAAGGCGATTGACACAAAAAAGACAAAAATCTGTATGCATTGCCATGATGACCTGGGTCTGGCCGTTGCCAACACATTAGCCGCCGCCGAAGCCGGCGCTTTCCAGCTTCATACCACTGTTAACGGCATCGGCGAACGCGCGGGAAATGCGGCTTTGGAAGAAGTTCTCATGAACCTGCGTGTTCAGTACGGCGTTGACCGCTATGATCTTCACACCCTTGTTGACCTCTCTCAGGAAGTAAGAAATGCGTCTAAAATCGATGTTGCCATCAACAAAGCCGTTGTCGGCCAAAATGCCTTTTCCCATGAATCCGGTATCCACGTCGCCGCCATTCTTGAAAATCCGAGAACGTACGAGCTTTTCCTGCCCGAGATGGTCGGCGGCAAAAGAAACCTCATCGTCGGCAAACACACCGGAACAAAAGCACTTGCCGGAATCATCAAAAACATCGGTTACGAACTGGATGACGGCAATTTCTGCAAACTGTTTGACCAAGTAAAAGTCATCACCGAAACCGAGCAGAGAAGCATTGACCGTGATGAACTAGAAAAGATGATTCAGAAGATTCTGAAAAACAATTAACGGTTGTTTGATTTGTGTTTTAACAAACCGCAAATAACCACTCGCTAATTTTCGTTCCGAACTAGCGAAGAGAGGAACGGAAATTTGCGGATTCGTACTCATTCTATACAGCAAAAACAAAATAACTTTCACTGCTTATTTTTGCCACAGTCCTTGTTTCTGCGTGCATTGCTCCTTCTGATGACACCGTTCGCTTAAGTGAACGTGTGCTGCTGTCTGTCGGATGCAGTGCTGTACCTCGCTGCCGCGCGCGAAGACCACTGCTTTCGCAAAATAAATGAAAAGAATCAACCCGATTTTAAAAATTAAATAAAAATGAATAATTATTTTTGAATTAACTAAAAAGAAATAAAATTGATAATTAATATCACTATTTTTAAAAATTCATCATAAAAACAGAACCAGATTTTTCAAACAATCATTTGAAAAATAGCGGCAATCTTTCAAGATAAATTAAATCCTTGCGGTCGGCGGCATCGCCCTCCGCCAAAATTGCGGCTTTTCCGGCAACCGTGCCGCCTGCAACTTTACAAAGTTCTTCCATTGCCGCCATTGATTCGCCCGTGCTGACAACATCGTCAACCAACAAAACACGTTTGCCTTTCAGATATTCCATATCACTGGCATCCAAGTAAAGCGTCTGCATTTTTTCGGTCGTAATGGATTTGACATTAATCGCCACCGGATCACGCATGTAAAGTTTCTTGCTTTTGCGCGCCAAAATATATTTTTTGCCGGATTGGCGGGACATTTCATATGCCAGCGGAATGCCTTTGGACTCGGCCGTCAGCAAAACATCGTATTCAGATACTCTTTTCAGAAGTTCTTCGGCACAGGCGATTGTCAGTTCCACATCGGAAAAAATGACGAAGCCGGCAATGTCCATATGTTCGTTGACGGGACAAATCGGAAGATGACGGGTAAGGCCGGCAACTTTGAGTTCATAAGTCGGGTAAGGTTGTGTCATAATAGCTACCATCTTTATCCAATTAATTATTTGGAGCAAATTTGTTTTATTTTCAATAATTAATAAATTCCAATATCCGGTTTCTCATTCAATCAATAAGGTCACACAAAACATTATCATCGATTTCTTTAGCCCTCTTCCGCGCTTCTTTTACAGTCTTTCCTTTTGCCAAAGCAACACCAAGCCGTCTTTTGTGACGGACCTCAGGCTTTCCGAATAACCGGATTTGAGTATCCTTTCCTGCCAACGCTTTTTCCAGCTAAGAATATGCAGGCTTCTCGGAGACTCCCAATCTGAAAATCGCTTTTGAAGCTGCCGGCCCGTTTTGCTTAATAACTTTGAAACCGGTTTTTGCTTTTTTGCTTTTTCTGCCGTTGCGTTTATTTTTGCTTTTCTTCTCTTTCACTTTTTCCGCAGGAATCGGCAATCCCAAAAAAGCGCGCACGTGAAGCGCAAACTCCGATAAATCCTGCGAAATCATTGTTACCATTCCCGTATCATGCGGACGCGGGGAAACTTCATTGAAATAAACCGTTTCGCCTTTCACAAAAAATTCGACGCCGAAAACCCCGTAACCGCCGAGCGCTTCCGTAATTTTACCGGCGATTTTCCGCGCGCGTTTGAATGCGACCGGATCCATTTTCTGCGGCTGCCAGGATTCGCGGTAATCACCGTTGACTTGAATGTGGCCGACCGGTTGGCAGAAAATCGTTCCGGAAACGCTTTGAACTGTCAGAAGTGTAATTTCGTAATCAAAATCAATAAATTCTTCAACAATCACTCTCATCGGCTTTCCGTCACTGCCGCCGCGGGCCTCACGCTGAGATTTTTCAAACGCGTCCTCGATTTGGCCGGCATTTCGAATAACGCTTTGCCCTTTACCGGAAGAACTCATAATCGGTTTGATTAAACACGGAAATCCGAGTTTTTCGGCGGCATTTCTGACTTCTTCTTCCGATTCGGCAAAATAATAAGCGGATGTTTTCAGTTTCAATTCTTCGGCGGCCAAACGGCGGATCCCTTCGCGGTTCATCGTTAATTGAACCGCTCTTGCCGACGGCACGACTCTGATATATTTGCCGTGAACGCGGGTTTTATCGAGTTCCGCAAGCATATCGGTTGCAATCGCTTCAATTTCGGGAACAATATAATCCGGCATTTCTTTTTCAATGATTTTCCGTAAAGCCTCGCCGTCTGTCATCTGAAGGACATAAGAACGGTGCGCGACCTGCATCGCAGGCGCGTTTTCATAACGGTCAAGCGCGATCACTTCAACGCCGAGACGCTGAAGCTCGATTGCAATTTCCTTGCCGAGCTCGCCCGACCCGCAGAGGAGAACTTTTGTTGCGTTTTCTGAAAGAGGAGTTCCGATTGTTACCAAGAAATCACCTATGAGATAATTAAATGAAATTAAATTTGAAATAATAAAAAAAACGAGATTAAAATTTAAAGACAACCGTTTTCGTTTCCAAATAATCGTCCAATGATTCATATCCGTTTTCACGTCCGAAACCGCTGTCTTTCACACCCCCGAAAGGCAATTCGGGAAGCACTTTTGTATGCTGATTGACCCAAACAATACCGGCTTCCAATTCTTCAAATCCTTTTTTTGCGCGCCGGACATCATGGGTCCAAACAGAAGCGCCGAGACCGAAATCGGAATTGTTGGCTTCAAAAACCGCTTCATCCAGATTTTTAACGGGATTGATAACCATGATAGGACCGAATACCTCTTCTTTCAAAAGCCGGGAGGAGGGCGGTACATTTGTAATCACGGTCGGTTCAAAGAAATAACCGTTTTTGAATTCGGCACCGTCGGGAATCCTGCCGCCGGTCCGAATTTTTGCGCCTTCCGCTTTTGCCGATTCGGCAAATTCAAGCATTTGTTTTTGACCCCCGGCGGAACTGAGCGGACCCATTGTCGTGTTCTCGGAGAGACCGTTGCCGAGACGGATTTTGGACACCGATTCCAAAACGGCCTGAACAAATGCGTCAAAAACGGATTCGAAAACAAAAATGCGTTTCGGAGAAATGCAAGCCTGCCCGGCGTTAAAGAATTTTGTTTGAACCGCTTTTGCGGCACAGTCGCGGATATCAACATCATCGCAGACAATCATCGCGTCGCTGCCGCCGAGTTCCAAAGTGACCCGCTTGCCGTATTTTGCCGCTTCGGCACCGATATTTCTGCCGGCGTCAACGCTTCCGGTAAAAGATATTTTCCGAACTTCCGGAGAAGCAGCCAATTGTTTTCCGATTTCTTCACCTGAACCGGTCACAACATTAAAAACACCTGCCGGAAGTCCGGCTTGGCGGAAAAGAACGGCAAGTTCCAAAACCGTCAGCGGACAAACGGAAGACGGCTTGACAAGACATGTGTTGCCGGTCAAAAGCGCAGGAATCATCTGCCAGGACAAAATCAGCGCCGGCATATTCCACGGCAGAACAGAAACGCAGACTCCGAGCGGTTTTTTCAGAGTGAAAGAATAACTTTGATTGTTTTTGTTTTCAAAAAAATCAGTATGAAATGAAGAAGATAAACCTGTAAAATAATCAATGACGCCGATAACGCCTTCAATTTCACGGCGGGATTCGGAGAGCGGTTTACCCTGTTCTTTTGTCAGTGTAACAGCCAGTTTCTCCAGATGTCTTTTGTCTTTCAAAGCAGTGGAAACCGCGGCTAAAACGGCCGCCCTTTCGGCATAAGATTTTTGAGACCAGGATTCAAAAGCGGCAGCGGATGATTCAACGGCTTTTTCAACGTCACCCGAAGAAGCCGCCGGAACAACTTCAATCAGTTCACCTGTTGCGGGATTGATGACATCAAAAGTTTCCGTTTGAGTTGGGTTGTATTTTTCACCGCCGATAAACATAACATTTCGTCCT
>CAYUQC010000067.1:0-6187 GCA_964446755.1 uncultured Methanosarcinales archaeon | reverse complement strand
GAATATTTTACCAAGTGTAAAAAGGACGAAGAAGACCGGTATGAACAATTAATGATGGACTATCAGCATTTTGTAAATTATCAAGGAATTTATCAATATTTAAAACAAAAGAAATGAAGAGATTTTAATTTTGAATCTCTTCAAGAATTTTTATCAATTCCGGGTTTTCTTTGAGGATCCGGAACATGAGATTTTTGGCCTTCGATTCAAAATCTTGAAGTTCTTGAGCTGTTTCTGTATTCTGAATCATTGAACAAACCGGACAGAAATCACTAATTGAAGGAATATTTTGTTTACACCTGGCGCAGCGTTTAATACCGATTCCAAGTTCCGGTGAATCCGTTTTTTTAAGGCCGTACATATTCAAAACTGCGTCGTCGACGTCTTCGCCGGATAAGTGAATGTAAATTTTCGGCATATCTGAATCTGCAGTCCAGCCAAAAACGATTTTCATTTGGGATTCGGATAATTTTGAAGCTGTATGAGTTGCTCGACTGTGTCTGAAAATCTGATTATAAATCCGTTTTTTAATGCCGGCAAGCAAAGCAGTTTTTTTAATCAGTTTATCGAATCCGCCATACATCATTTGTTTTGGAGCAAAACCCGCTTTTAAGTCAGTTACCCATAACGGTGCTTCGGGATCATCCCGGAAAGGATGAACTTCAAGCCAATTTATGAGATAAGGAACTGAAAAAACGAGTCTGACAACTCTCATCCCGGTCTTCCCGTTGACGGTCAATTTAATGCCGTATTCGTCGAAAACGACATGTTTAATTTTGAGAGTACCGAATTCCGTAATTCTTGCGCCTGCTTCATATATGCCCGTAATAAAAGCTTTGTCGCGGCTGTTTGTTGCGGCTGTAATCAATTGTTTGATTTCAGGAACGGTCAGAATTTCTTCAGGTAATTTTGGATTTGTTTTACGCTTTTTGATTTTTACTAAATCACACAATTCCGGACTTTTTTGAAAGGCCAGATATTTTTTAAGTGTGGTTTTGTAAGAAGTATTTGTTTCGATGTTGGTTTTGGTTTTTTCAATCCAACCAAGAACGCGGATCACATCGTCATCATTCAAACCGCGCGGTTTTAAATCCGGAAATGTCCGGATTATCACATTGATTTGAGAAAGGTGTTTCTCAATTCGAAAAAGAGATAAACTTTCTGAATAGAGGTAATCCTCAAATTTCAGCAACGCTTCTTTGTGTTCATCGGAATAGGTTTCATTCCGTATACGCCTCTCGGCGTTGAATAGGTTTCTTTCTTGATTGTAAATCGACATCGTGTATCACTTTGATGTTTATGACGATGGCGAAGTATTGTGTGTCAATTTACCGTTTTTAGCCCGATTTCAAAGTAATTTGAGTTCGGGACTTTTACCCAAAGGTGTAAGCCGTTGGGGGGACTTGAACCCCCGGCCTGCTGATTACGAATCAGCCGCTATACCGCTAAGCCACAACGGCACTTTTTTGAATTAAAAAGAGGATTTGTAAGTGTTCTTTAAGATATTTAAAGATTCTTTTCGATTTCCGTTTTTTCTCTTGCTGATACATTAATTTAATAAGCCGGAGTGTATTATGCTGAAATATTCAAATTATTCAAAATAAGAAAATAAAAAGAATCCGACACAGGTGAATAAATATGGCATTCAAATCTCTCGGCCCGTCAACGGCAGCTTTTCCGACCCCGACATGGGTGATTGCAACTTACGACAAAAATGAACGCGCAAACGTTATGACCGCCGCATGGGGCGGCGTTGTCAATTCCAACCCGCCTTCAATTGCCGTTGCGATCCAGCCGAGCAGATACACCTATGAAAACATTCTTGCCAAAAGAGAATTCACCGTCTGCATTCCCTCTGAGGAATATGCCGAAGAAGCGGATTATTTCGGTATCTCCTCCGGAAGAGATGAAGATAAAATCGCAAGAGCCGGATTGACCGCTGCCCGCGCGGAAAAAGTCAATGCGCCGTATATTAAAGAATTCCCGATGCATTTGGAATGTAAATTAACCGACCGGATGAATCTCGGTTCTCATTTCGTTTTGATCGGCCAGATCATAGACGTGAAAGCGGAAGAAGAAATCCTGGACCACAAAGACAGCATTGAAATCCAAAAACTGAAGCCGATTATTTATTCTCCGACAGACAGGAATTATTACGCCGTCGGTGATGAGATCGGTAAAGCTTTCTCCATCGGAAAAGAATTCAAAGACAAAAAAGATTAAACAAAATATCATTCAACCAAAATCATAGAGGGAAAACATGGACCCCGAATCAATTTATAAATCCGTCGTGGAAAAAGACAGCCAATACGTCATGCCGACGTACGGCCGAAAGCCGCTGCTTTTTACGGGCGGTAAAAATTCAACACTCATCGATATTTTCGGAAAGGAATATATCGACTGCGTTTCAGGAGTCGCCGTTAACGCCACCGGATATTCCAACCGAAAACTGATTGACGCTGTTAAAGAACAAGCGGAACAGCTGATTCACGTTTCAAATTATTATTACAACATTCCGCAGGCAAACGCTGCCGAAAAATTGGTGCAGATCACCGGACTCTCGAAAATCTTCTTCTGCAATTCCGGCGCGGAAGCCAATGACGGCGCCATGAAACTGGCGAAATTGCATACTAAAAAGAACAGTTTCATATCGACAAACAATGCGTTCCACGGCCGGACCATCGGTTCTCTCGGCGCAACGGCCAACATCAAATACCGTGACCCGTTCGTGCCGCTTGTGAAACCGGCCACATTTGTGGAATACGGCGACGCTTCGGCAATCGAAAAAGCGGTTAACGCCGATACGGCCGGTGTGATCTTAGAACCGATTCAAGGAGAAGGCGGCGTTCACATTTCCAATAAAGAATATCTCAAAGAAGTGCGTGAAATCTGCGACAAAAAAGATTTGGTTCTCATCTTTGATGAAGTTCAGACCGGATTCGGACGCACCGGAAAATGGTTCTGTAAAGACCACTACAATATCCGGCCCGACATCCTGACAATGGCCAAAGCGATCGGCGGCGGTCTTCCGATGGGCGCAATTGCGGCACGCGACGGGTTGTCTTTTGAAAAAGGCGAACATGGTACAACTTTCGGCGGCAGCCCGCTGGTCTGCGCTGCTTCGCTTGCCGTTATGGAAACAATTGAAGAAGATAATCTGCTTGACAACGCTGCGGCGATGGGACAGTATTTCCTTGAGAAGCTGAACCGGATGAAACGCGACGATGTTGTCAGCGTTCGCGGCATGGGTTTAATGATCGGCATCGAGCTGGATCATGAATGCGGATACTTTATGGATGCCGCCGTAGAAAAAGGCGTTTTATTAAACGTCACAGCCGGCAATGTGATCCGTTTGCTTCCCCCTCTTGTCATTCAAAAGGAAGAAGTGGACCGCGTGGTCGAAGTCATTGAATCCATTCAAAAACCATGAAACCAACAACGGAGAAATCTCCATGACTCAAAAACCGAAAGAGGTTTACACCTCTTTGCTCAAAGATTCCGTTTCAAACATTCCCGAATACGTTCCCGGAAAAACAACGTCTCAAATCGTTGCCGAATACGGATTAAATCCAGACGCCGTCATTAAATTGAACGCGAATGAAAATCCGCTCGGCACGTCAAAAAAAGTGGCGGAGGCGATTCGAAAAGAAGCCGGAAACGCTTCCCTTTATCCGACAGCGGACGCTTCAAATCTGCGCAGTGCTTTAGCCGGATACACCGGTTTTCCGGTAAAGAATATTGTGGCTTCCGGACCTGGGATGGACAGTTTGATTGATGCGCTGAATAAATTATTCATCGGCGAGGGGGATGAAGTAATCGTTCCCGTGCCGACTTTCACGTATTACGGCATTTCGGCAGCGGGTCTCGGCGGTGTTCCGGTTTATGTGAATTTGAATGATGATTATTCGCTGGATACGGGCGCTGTTTTGAAAGCGGTGACGGAAAAAACAAAAATCATTTGGCTGTGTTCACCGAACAATCCGACCGGCAGCATTGTGACCGCTGAAGATGTCCGCAAGCTTGCCGAACAAACAAAGGCAATTATCTTTATCGATGAAGCCTACGTCGAGTTTTCAGAAGCCGGCAGTTTATCACACTTGGTCAAAGAATATGAGAATATTGTTATCGGACGGACATTTTCAAAAGCTTTCGGCTTGGCGGGAATGCGCCTCGGGTATGTGATTGCGCCCGAATGGATCGCAGACAGTTTGCTGCGTGTGTTGCCGCCTTTTGCCGTCAGTATTTTGGCAGAAGCCGCGGCGGTTGCAGCTATTGATGACAAAGAATATTTGGAATCAGGTATTGCAATGGTCCAGACGGAGCGTCAAAATCTCATTAAAGCCGTTTCGGAAAAAACATCTTACAGGACCTATCCCTCTGAAGGAAATTTCATTATCGTTGATGTTTCACCGAAAACATCCAAAGAAGCGGTTGACGTTTTTCTGAAAAAAGGCATCATTATAAGGAGCTGTGATTCTTTCCAAAATATCGGAAAAAACACGGTCAGAATTACCGTCGGAACACCGGAAATGAATCAAAAAGTGATTGAAGCGTTTGAATTTTTGAAAAATTAAAAATAAAAATTTTATTTTTCATATTTTCCGCTCGTTTTATTTTTAAAAAGAGCTTCTTCAAACTCTTTGTTCTGCGAGATTTTCAGTTTTATTTTATCATCACTGGCCGTCTTGATTTTCGCTGTTTGGTAAAGGGCATTTTCCTCGGCAACAATCAAAGATAATTTTGAACTGAGCGTGAAAATGGCTTTTTCATGTTCATCTTTGCTTTTATGAACATGCATCGGCGTGATGTATAAATCATAGTAATCGTCAAACTCCTTTTGATAACCCATCTTTTCGTAATTGTTTTTCATTTTGACCAAGTCTGCATGAACCCGAATCAGATCTTGTTTCTGAATAAAATCACCTCCAACCGCAGGCCGTATTTACAGCAAATGTTACTTCTGCCGAATCAAACCCAATGGGAGGTTTGGAATGATTCCCCTTTGCTCAAAAACTGTTAAATTTGTTACATAAATATATTTCTAAATTTTTTTGAATAGTATTAATTTTCAGGATATAGAAACTGACAGAAAACAAATAAAGACGAAATAAAAAGAATAAAAACGGAATATAAAAAACGAAAGAATTTATCATTCGCTCTGATAAAAAATTCGGAGGACTTAAACAGGTGTCAAACAATTGAAAAACAATCGTCAATCCGAACGGGAAAAACAGAAAAATATCCCGGTTTGGGGCAATTTAGAGAGTATTATAAAAATTAAATAGATAGATAAATTAGAAATAATTCTAATGAAACTTATTAAAAGTCATGAAAATAAAACTTCTTTTAAATCTGATACATTCAAATAATTCCGTTTCCTATTCAATCTTATGAACGCAAATGTCGGCGGGGTGGTTCCGCTTTCGACGGTTGACTGGCACGGAAAATCCGCCGCCGTCGTTTTCTTAAACGGATGCCCGTTCCGCTGCGGTTACTGCCACAATTTTGATTTGCTGACAAAATCCAATCCGACAGATTTGGAACTTGTCAAAAAACGGATCGCGGAATCAAAGCCGTTTATCAGTGCCGTTGTTTTTTTAGGCGGCGAGCCGCTGATGCAGGGAGATGCTGTTAAAGAAATCGCCGTCTTCGTCAAAGAAAACGGTCTTAAAGTCGGCATTCACACAAACGGATATTATCCTGAAACGGTGCGCTCTTTGATTGAAAAAAATCTTGCCGACAAATTTTTTATTGATATCAAAGCCCCTTTTGAAAAAGAAATTTATAACAAAACCGTCGGCATTCAAGCCGAAAATGCAATTGAACGCATTCAAAAGACGATTCAAATAATCGATGAAAGTCCGGCGGAACTGGAAATTAAAACAACCGTTTTTCCCGAGAGGGTCGGCACCCGGGATCAAATTGCCGAGATTTCAGAATGGATGAATGACAATATCAAACAAAAAACAAAACTGACTTACGTCCTTCAGCAAGGAAGAGGCGGCAATTCAAATGATCCAATTTTTCAAAAAATGACTTTTTTATCACCGGAAGAAATGAACGAGTTGGCAAAAACCGCTCTTGAAAATTTGAAAAATACTGTTGTGATAACGCAGACGGATGAAGACGGACGCGTTGTCAAAAATAAATAATCATTTTTGTTTTTTCTTATTCTCTCAAAAAATCG
>CAYUQC010000066.1:282-6225 GCA_964446755.1 uncultured Methanosarcinales archaeon | reverse complement strand
CGCTTTGATGGAGTCCGTAATCAGAAATGTTTTTGAAACCGACAGAAAGTGCGCCGATGCAATCTGGCCGAGTTCCGTTTGAGTTACAGTCTGCCCTTTGAGTTCAATAAACCGGTATTTCTGAAGTTTGAGCAGCATCACATTTTCATTGATTGACCCGAACATCGTTGAGAGGATTTTCATCAGATCGGATTTGGAAGATGTAACGGAGACGGAAGCCAGCAGTTCTTCCAGCTGGTTCTCTTCATTATAATCAAAATCGTCGTCTAAAAGCGTTCCTTTCAAAAGGCCGACAGCCACGTCTTCTTCGGATTCTTTGGAGCCTGATGAATACGTTTTTCCGGGGATCGGCATCAGAACAACAACGCCGCGGTCATGGTAATCGGGGCGTCCCGCGCGGCCGCTCATCTGGAGGAAATCCTGAACGGTCAGCCATTCAATACCCATCGCCAATGATTCAAAAATAACCTGAGACGCCGGGAAATCAACGCCTGCCGCAAGCGCCGCGGTCGTGACGACAACCGGAATTTCACCGTTTCCGAATTTGGTTTCCACGATTTTCCGTTCACGCTGGTTCAGGCCGGCATGGTAATAAGCGGACGGCATGGGCAGAGCATTTGAAATGTTTTGGCAGTTGGCGCGGGAATTGGTAAAAATAATCGTTTGACCGCGATGTCCTTTTGAAGACTTGACGTTCCACTCATCCTGAATCAGCTGCGTCATCAGGCGGTTCTTTTCATGTTCCTGAACAAAAACCAGATGGCGGTCAATCGGAACGGGGCGGTGTTCGTAAACAACAAGATTCGCCCCGAGTTTTTCGGCGAAATAATTCGGATTGCCGACGGTTGCAGAGAGATAAATGAATTGCGCGTCCGGTACCGTGTAGCGCAGGCGTGCGATGAGGCCGTCCAAGCGATGACCGCGCTCGGCGTCGGTGAGCATGTGCACTTCGTCGATGACAACCGTTCCGACCTGTCCGAGAGCGTCGGCATTGCCCAGACGAAGAAGGTGATCGATGCCTTCATAAGTGCCGACAATGATATCGGAATCAAGCGTCTTTTTCATGAATGTCGTTTCTTTGGTTTTGATCATTTCGGCGCCGATTCGGATAGATGTCTTGAGCCCGATTTCGTTATAACGTGCCGTGAACTGGTCGTATTTCTGGTTGGCAAGCGCGACCAGCGGCACGAGGTAAAGCATTTTTCCCTTTTTGGAAAGCACGTTTTCAACGCCCGCAATTTCACCGATAAGCGTTTTTCCGGTGGCTGTCGCCGAGACGATTATTAAATTCTGATGTTTCAGAAGACCGAATTCGACCGCCAGCGATTGAACGGGCATGAGATCTTTGGATTTTTTGAGAAGAAGGTCTTTCAGGCGTTTGTGAATCGGAAGCGATTTGATCGGCATCCGTTTCTCGTCTTTGGAAGAAACGACCGTATCATATTTTGTTGTCGCGTCGTCCAAATGGTTGGCGTTGAGCATGGAAAGCGTTTTATCAAAATCTTTTGTCCGGTCCAAAACGCGGTCAAAAAAGTCCATCGTGGAATCGCCCATGTGATGTTTGGAATTGCGCAGCGCCTTTTTGAGTTCGTCTTTCGCGCAGTCGGGACAAATGTATTCCTTGCCGTATTTGACGGATGATTTGTTAAGAAAATTGAAGCGTTTCTGAAGCAGGCAATGGCGGCAGATGTCAACGATATCGAATTTGACCTGATACGCTTTGAGCATGTCTTCGAGTTCGCCGCGGTTTTTCGGTGATGTTTCCTTTGAAACCATGATCCGATTTGCCTTTTTTAAGAGGTCGATAAAATCCTTTGTCGGATAATATTCTTCATCGGCGAGCACTTTCCCGTTTTTCTTCAAAACCCGGATTTTATGCGGGCGGAACCCGGCTGTGTTTTGTTTCAGCTCCAGCTCGCCGACCCATAAAGGCTCCCGTTTTTTGTCAGCAATGACCATGACCGTGAAAGTTTTTCCCTTTCCGGCAAAAAGGATCCATAACATTTGATATCTCAAAAGAAGAAATGGTTTAAATATTTATCATAGTGGAAAACCGGAGCCGAATTTTTGAGATTTGAAAACAGCGGATGATTTTTTGAACTTTTAATACTTTAGCGGCTCGCGCGCGGCAGTGCCGGCGGCAGAACGGAAATGACAGACAGCCGTACTACGTTCGCGAAGCCAACGGCTGTCTCCGGAAAGAGCAGATTCACGCAGCGACTCAGATGTACTGCAAAACAATGAACATAACAAACAAAAAAAGAGGGAGTCAAACGTTCCCCGCTTTCAAAATTTCACAAACATTTTCGACTTCTTCTCTGAATTCCTGATCGGAAAAACCTAACAAATTGGCCAGATACATGGCGCCGCCGGCACCGGCTCCTTCTTTGATCGTTCCGGTATCATATCTTTGGATTCCGGGAAGACGGGATTTGCCGAAACCGGGGTCGGAAATATAAGCTTTGAAACCGAGGTCTTTGGAAAGGTCGCCGAAGTTGGCGGTTTCGTCTTCCATGACATATCTCGTGGTCGCCAAATCCACATTTTTCAGGTTGACGCCCATGTGTTTGGCAACAGCGTAAACGGCTGCCATTTGGGTTCCGCCGGCCATGACAATATTCATATCAGGATCATATTCTTTGAATCCCGCAATCAATCCCGCAACGGCAGGCATCATGGGGTCGCCGAGAAGTTCGACCGCTCTGAGCGGATCGTCTCTGAGACTGCCGACAATGATATTGTTCTTTTTCATCGCGTCACTGACGACTTGGCATTTCAGCTCCACCGGATTGATGTCGGCGCTGCTGCTGACTTTCGCGTTGTAGCCGAGCGCGATGAGAACGCCCATGGCCGTTGTCGTTCCGCCCGGCGTGCTTTCGCCGATGACAGGATGATCGGTGGTCGGGGCAAGCTCGTATCCGATTTTTCGGGCATTTTCAAAAATCTTTTTCGGGTTGTGAACGGCGATTCCGGTGGTGATGTCTTCTCCGACGGCCGCATCGGTGCAGTACATGGGAATGGAATCATCCGGTAGGATCATTAAACCGGCGTTAACAAAGACGTAAGGAACTTTTGTGAGGTTGAGGGCTGAGCGCGTAATCACGGCGGGTGTCGGCGTATCATAGGGCGGCGTCATGGGCACTACGGGAACACTGATGATGTTTCCGGTGTGCATCAATTCGCTGTCGCCAGCTGGTGTGTAAACGGTCAATTCCGCCGTTTTTCCCGCGGCTGAGAGACCGGGAATCTGCGATGTTTTCGTGTTTGACAAAACGCAGATGTAAAGCGGTTTTTCAGTAGTGCATTCGGGTTTCGGTGTCGTCCAACTCATTCTCATAATCCCCATCATTCAAAAACAATCATATTCAGACATAAAATAAACAAGTGGAGTGTAATAAAGAGATTTTTGAATATTAACCCTCCGTTAAATAAATTTGAAAAAAATGAAAGTTAAATTGAATTAACAGAAAGAAATTGTCATTTTATTGTCATCACTTTATTTTTCGTTCAACATTTTTATATACAATAATTCGAGAGTAATCGGCACTATACATATTAAGAGGTAACTTTTATGACATTGAAACTTTCGGAAAACGCAAACGAAAAAGCCGCAGAATCACTCACGAACACAAAACAAAAAATCCCGCTTGTCCACTGCATCACCAACCGCGTGACGATTACCGACTGCGCCAACGGCGTTCTGGCCTGCGGCGCCGCGCCGATCATGGCCGAAGATTTGCGTGAAGTGGAAGACATCACATCCATTTCCCAAGCCCTTGTCCTGAACATCGGAACGCTCATGCCGCTTCAAATCGAAGCGATGCTTAAAGCAGGCAAGAAAGCCAAATCTCTCGGCATTCCCGTTATTTTAGATCCCGTCGGCGCCGGCGCGACCAAACTCCGCGACGAAGTTTCTAAGCAGATTATTGATGACGTCAAGCCCGACATTATCCGCGGCAATATGTCAGAAATCCGCGCGCTTTACGGATTTGCCGGCCACACGAAAGGCGTTGAAGCGGCAGCTTCCGATGCCGTGACATTGGACAATGCCGCAGAAGCAGCCGTAATTGTCAAAGAGATGGCCGATAAATTTGATTGCGTTGTCGGCGCAACCGGAGAGGTAGATGTCATTTCAGACGGCAAAACAACTTATTTCATTGCAAACGGCCACCCGATGCTTTGTAAAATCACCGGTTCCGGCTGTGTTCTGAGCGCTTTGACCGGCGCTTACGCAGGCGCTGCGCCCGAGAAGACGAAAGAGAAACTGCTGGAAGCGGTCGTCGGCGCATTCGTTCTCAGCGGTTTGGCCGGCGAATCCGCTTTTGCGGAAGTGGAAAAAGTCAAGGCGGGAACAGGAACATTCCACACCAAATACATGGACGCGTTGAATTTAATCAGCGCCGATGATTTCCGGAAAAATGCGAAAATTTATGTTGAAGAAGTATGATTTGATTGATTTATATCATTCATTTCATTATTCATTTTATTTCAATCTGAATTTCTTTTCCTGTCCGGCGGCCGAATCATGACGGAAGAACCTGCAGAATACATGGCTTCAAAGAAACAGAAGAAGCAAAAAATCGATTATTCGCTTTACCTCGTGACCGACAGGTCATTCTGCCCGCCCGACAAATTTCTGAATCAAATCGAATAGGCCGTTCTCGGCGGCGTTTCAATCGTTCAGCTAAGAGAAAAGGATGCGACTTCATTGGAATTTTATGAACGGGCGGTTGAGGTTTCCGATTTGTTGAAAACAATGCGCAGTACGAGCGGTTTGAAGATTCCTTTTTTGATTAATGACCGGCTTGACATTGCGTTGGCAGTTGATTGTGACGGGGTGCATGTCGGTCAGGAAGATTTGCCTGCTTCGGTTTGTCGTCGGTTGTTGGGATCTGATAAAATTCTCGGGGTTTCCGTGGGGTCTGTTGAGGAAGCTTTGTTGGCTGAGAAGGATGGGGCGGATTATTTGGGCGTAGTTGCTTTTCAGACAGGGACGAAGCCCGAGGCTGTTGAGGTTTCATTGGAGATTTTTAATGAGATTCGAAAGGCGGTTTCTATTCCGATTGTGGCGATTGGAGGGATTAATTTGGAAACTTTGCCAATTTTGTCGGGATTGGAGATTGACGGGATTGCTGTTGTTTCGGCGATTATGGGAAGTAAGAATGCGAAAAGAAAAGCTGAAAAAATGATAGAAATGAAAAAATAGATTTAAATTATTTTTAAGATTCTATTTCCAATCCTTGTTACAATTGGCACAACTAACGCATTTCCCATTACAAAATATCTAAACTTTTCAGGCATATTTGTTTTTGTCCAACCTACGGGAAAGCCATTTAACTTTTCGCATTCTTCGGGAGTCAATAATCTAAGTTTCCCCGTAACATAATCTTCAACAACGTGAGTACTTCGGTTAACACTTGATTCACTTGTTAACATTGTTCTCGCTGGTTTATCTAAATCGTCTGGAAAACACATTCCACCTTCACTAAAAATATATGGCTCACCGTTTGGACGGACACGGGGAATTTTCTTTGCACCTTTTAACATAATCCATTTCTCAAGTGAGCCGTTCAAAAAATAGCGTTCATCAACGGGCTCTTTTGAAATGATTTCTTTTAAAGGTACATATTTTTGTTCGATTGGAACAGTTTCAATTGACATTATTTGTCCGTTAATCATTACTCCTGAATTAAATAATGCAGATTGAAACTCTGACGAAACGGCAGCCAGGTCTGTATAATATTTTTTACCAATACTAATGCAAATTTGCTTTTTTGAATTATATTCTTTTTTGACCTGAAATTCAGATGCATAAAAACCTTTTTTAAGAATCCATTGTTTCAATCCATTAAATTCATCTTTACCAAAAGTATTATGAAGTTTTGAATAAAAAAGAGGTCCTTTTTTATAAGCAAAAATGAATATTCTCCTCCTTCTTTGGGC
>CAYUQC010000066.1:0-272 GCA_964446755.1 uncultured Methanosarcinales archaeon | reverse complement strand
TTTGGGCTTGACCATAATCTGCAGCATTTATTACACGCCATTCTACAGCATAGTCTAAATCATCAAAGCATCTTAAAATAACACCAAAATCTCGGCCTCTTTGACTTCCAGGTGATTTTATGAGACGATCGACATTTTCCAATAAAACATAAGGAGGTTGTTTTGATTTTAGAACATCATTTATACTCCACCATAAAACGCCTTTTTTTCCTTCAATTCCTTTTGCCCCGGTTCTTGCCACTGAATAATCTTGACACGGGAAACCGCCAACT
>CAYUQC010000065.1:0-6523 GCA_964446755.1 uncultured Methanosarcinales archaeon | reverse complement strand
AAAGCAAAAACAAGAATGGACAGAAGAAGCGCAACAATTGTCGGCGGAACGGAAGAAAAGTATTTTTTCCCTTTCGTCAGGCGCGGCAGAAGCCGGATCAGGATGATTGTACCGATTGTCATTAAAACGACAACAGGATTGATGCTGCCGAGGTCACTCAAAACAAGTGCCAGCATTTCAAGGGTAGAGTCATATTCGGGAAGATCGACGCCGAGTGCGTTCGGTATCTGATAAACAATAATCATGAGCCCAAGGCCGGCCGTAAATCCGGAAATCAGCGGCAACGGAATGAATTTAATGATTTTTCCGACTTTAAAAAGTCCCAGCAGAATTTGGATGATCCCGGCAAGGGCGGTTGCCATAAATAACCCTTCCAATCCGTATTGGGACATGGCGGCCAAAACAACAACGGACATACTCCCGGTGGGGCCGGTGATCGAAAACTTGGAGCCGCCGAAAAGAGAAGCCAAGAAACCGGCAACAATGGCCGTATAAATACCCATAGACGGGTCCACATTTGAAGCAACGGCAAAACCGATCGATAACGGCAAAGCGACAATTGCGGTAATAAAACCTGCCCGAAGATCGAAAGTAAACATGTTTTTGAAATAATCGGAAACAGTCTCTTTAGAAAGATGAAACTCGGGCATATTTTTCAATCCGGCAAAAAAACGGCACGAGTCGCAGCCGTTTAGAATTAATGAATTATTATTTATGAAAGATAAATCTTCAACATATATAAGGATGACAGACAGAATGAAGAATTAATATTTGTTCTCATTCTGTTTTTTCGTTCCGAGAAAAATTGTCATGACAAATATTCTGAAATCGGAAAAATTGACCAAATTATGAGGCTGAAAAATTATATACTATTACTTTCAGTAATAATTTTTATGCAATTACCGACCCCTGAGGATTTAAAAAAGAAAAGAATAGAGCTGGGTTTGACGCAGAGCGATTTGGCAAAACGCGCCGGTGTCAGTCAGCCTTTAATCGCGCGCATTGAAATGAGCGATGTCGACCCGCGCCTTTCAACGGTCGCGAAAATCCTCACTGCTTTTGATGAAGTTAAAAAAGAACAGCAGATTGTTGCAAAAGACATCATCAGTTCGCCTGTGATTCACGTTCAGCCGAAACAGCCGCTTGAAGAAGCCATTCACATCATGAATTCAAACGGTATTTCTCAATTACCGGTAATTGAAAACGGCGTTCCTGTCGGCAGTTTGTCCGAAGGCGTCGTTGTCCGCACAATCGCGGTCAAGAAATCACTGGCCGGGATTACGGTCTCGGATTTAATGGAAGAATCTTTCCCGACCGTCCCGCAAACGGCTTCCGTCTTAACGGTTTCTCATATTTTAGAGCGCAGTCCGGCCGTCCTGGTAATGGAAAAAGGTTCCGTGACCGGCGTGATTACAAAAAGCGACATCATGAAAATTGTCAACGGTTAATCCGGTTGACATTTCATATTTTATTCTTAAAAACGCATATTTCAATGGATTATTTTTAAGGTTGAATGCAATGGCACCCGAACCCTTCATGACAGAAACAGAAAAGGCACTGGCCGGATTGTTGTATGACTCTTCCGAAAAGAGAATGACAAAAACCCGTCACAGAGCAAAAAAATTGTATTCAAGATACAACCGTTTAAATCCGGCAGCATGGAAAAAGCGCCGGAAAATCATGAAAAAACTCATCGGCAAAATCGGAAAGAAATTTTTGATCGAACAGCCGTTTTACTGCGACTACGGCGACAACATCGAAATCGGAGACAACTTTTTTTCAAACATGAATCTCGTCATTTTAGACGGCGCCAAAATAAAAATCGGAAACAATGTCATGATCGCGCCGAATGTCGGCATTTACGGAACGGGCCACCCGCTGCATATTGAAACACGAAACAAATTTATCGAATACTCATATCCGATTACGATCGGCGACAACGTTTGGATCGGTGGAAGCGTGACGGTTCTGCCGGGCGTGACGATCGGCGACAATACGGTTATCGGTGCCGGAAGCGTTGTGACAAAAGACATTCCGTCAAACTGCGTGGCTTACGGCAGTCCCTGCCGCGTGATTCGAACAATTGATCAGGAAGAAGCCGAACGGAATGAAAAATATTTTAAAAAGCTGACAAAAGAAGAGTTCAAAAAGCTCAAAAAAAATAAAGAATAAAAAGTTGAAATCGGCGTCAGCGGAAATATGCATTCCATGCCGAAATCAATATTAAGGTGCTCGGTTTGCTCCCTTCAGGAGTAAAACCGCCGGTACCGGCCTCAGCCTGAATATCTGAAGAATCGGCTGCCGAAAAAGCCAGCAAGTCCGGATTTACCGAGTTTGTCATGATGTCGGAGACATAAAAGCCGTCCGGACCCCATTGAACCGATTTAAATCCGCCTAATCCGAATCCGACGGCTGCCAGAATGATACCGACAACGGCCAAAACGACACCTATAATGATTAAAGTTTTTAATTTCTCATTCATCGGACTCATCTCCTTTTGAATTTATTGTCTTTTCAGCATGCTTTTTCTGAATATTCACCCGAATATAATTTAATAATTTCAGCAGGCCGTTGATGACGGCCTGAACGATAATAACTGCCAAAACAGCCGCAACCATCGAAATCCCGATAATTGCCAATCCGCATCCGAGATAAAAGATTCCGACCGCGGGAACAACAAACAAAACACCGATACCGGCTGCAGCCACCATGAGACCTGCAAATAAGAATGCGGCTATAACGACGACGAATGTGAATACCAAAGCTGCTGCCACAGTCAGAAGCGCAAAAGCAAGAGATCCGACAATGAGGATCAATGGAAAAGCCACGGGCAAAGCAAGGATTCCCAGAATAACGACCCAAATGGCGGATATTCCTTTCTTAACCGGCGGTGTCTCGGCCTGAAGCTCTTTAACAGCCGCGTCGGCTTTGATTTGAGCGGCAACCTGTGACGGGCTTCCCAACTCTTCGATGACAGCCTGTTCGTTTTCAGCACCGGCCTCATCAAAATATTCATTGTAAAAAGCGACAGCTTCCGCCCGTTCCTGCGGATCGATCTGTGACAGCTGCGCTGTCAGCTCTTTCATAAACTCGAATTTATTCAACCAAATCACTCCCGTACATCAATTTATCAATATTGTCTCTGTAAATCTCCCACTCTTTTCGATATGTTTCTACTTGCTCGCTGCCCTTTTCCGTAATTGCGTAATATCTTCGGTTCCGCCCCTGCCACGGCTGATCATACGTGGTCAGAAACTCGTCCCGCTGCAGTCTTCTGAGAACCGGATATAAGGTGGATTCCGAAATTCCCAAAATGTCTTTGAGCGTTTGCGTCAGGACATATCCGTATGTGTCTTCCTTTTGAAGCATGGATAAGACACAGGCATCCAACAAAGACGCTCCGGCTTGAAATCCCATAGTTTAACTCCTTTTTTGAATTGAATTATTTTCAACAATATTATTTGTAAGAGAATACTATATCATATATAATATTATAGGTTGATTTCCGAAAGAGTCCGACAATTGAAAGGAAATTAAATCTCCAAAAAGCTATAATGGAATTTATTTAAACAGAAAGAAGGATTAAATTTATTATTTGAAGTGATTTATTCATCTGAATCCAAAGAGTGATTTTTAAAAATCATTGAATGACTATTTTATCTGTCACAAAAACGGCAAATGAAACAGAAGCAGGTATAATAAATGATTAAAACCGAAGACAAATTAATGATGATGCCCGGACCCGTTGAGGTGCCGCACCGCGTTTTAATGGCCATGGCCAAACCGATGATCAACCACCGCGGAAAGGAATTCTCCGCTGTATATGACGACTGCCAAAGAGTCTGCGCAACGCTTTTTAATACCGCTCAAGAAAACATTTCCGTCATCTCCGGTTCCGGAACCGCCGGCATGGAAGCCGCTGTCGGCTGTTTAAATAACAAAGACGACAAAATTCTGGCGATTGAAAACGGCAAATTCGGCCAGAGATTTAAAAAATTAGCCGGAAAATACGGCACCGTCGTTCCGCTCGAATTTGAGTGGGGTAAATCCGTCGATTTGGCGGCCGTTGAGGAAAAATTGGCTGCCGGCGACATTAAAACCATTACAATGATTCACAACGAATCGTCAACAGCCATCAGAAACCCTGCTCCCGAAGTCGGCGCGCTTGCCAAAAAATACGGCGCGTACTTCATTCTGGATGTTGTGTCATCCCTCGGCGGCGACGATATCAGAATTGACGACTGGAACGTTGATATTGCCGTCACGGGATCTCAAAAATGTATTGCGGCCCCGCCGGGTATCTCCGTTGTCGCCGCGAACGAACGCGCGCTTGCCGAGATGGAAAATGTCAAAACCCGTCCGTATTATCTGGATTTGGTGGCTTACCACAAAAGTGCTTCCAAAGAGCTGAAAGAAACCCCGTATACACCCGCCGTTTCTTTGTTCTTTGCACTTCAGGAAGCCCTGAAAATGATTGAAGAAGAAGGCTTGGCCAACAGAATCGAAAGACATTATCTCATGACCAAAGCGGTTCGTGATTCAGTGACGGCACTCGGCATTGAAATGTTCCCGCAGCTCAATAATGTCAGTGCATATTCCAATACGGTCTCCGCCATGAAGGCGCCTGCGGGCGTTGACGGTGAAGCTGTTAAGAAAGCCCTGAACAAGAGAGGTATCATTATTACAGGCGGCCAGGATGATTTGAAAGGCAAGATTTTCAGAATCGGTTCCATGGGCGCAACAACGCCGACAAACATCATGACAACATTAGCCGAGCTTGAACAGGTTCTTTACGAGATGGGCGTCACGGAAGAAACCGGCGCTGTCATGGATATTGCCTGCAAAACAATGGCAAAACTTTACGACTAAATTTATTTCAATGAGAATTTAAACAGATGTGAAAAATAATGGTTAAGAAAGCAATTCTTTCCTACTCAGGCGGTCTGGACACTTCCGTCTGTATTCCGATGCTGAAAGAAGATTACGGATTTGATGAAGTCATCACGGTTTCCGTTGATGTCGGCCAGCCGGAACATGAAGTGAAAAACGCGGAAGAAAAAGCAAAGCTCATCAGCGACAAACACTATACGGTCGATGCAAAAGATGAATTTGTCGCCGACTACATTTTCCCGCTGATCAAAGCCAACGGCGATTATGAAGGATACGTAATGGGAACATCCATTGCCAGACCCCTTATTGCCAAAAAAGTGGTTGAAATCGCCGAGAAAGAAGGCGCATCCGCTTTTGCGCACGGCTGTACCGGCAAAGGCAATGACCAGCTTCGTTTTGAAACGATTTTCCGCTCCACAGGAAAAGATGTCATTGCGCCGATGCGTGAACGCAACCTGACGCGTGAATGGGAAATCGAATACGCCAAATGCCACAACATTCCGGTCGCTGCAACAAAAGACAAGCCGTGGAGCGTTGACGAGAACCTCTGGAGCCGCAGCATTGAAGGCGGCCGCCTGGAAGACCCGAACTTCGTTCCGCCCGAAGAAATCTATGAATGGACAACATCGCCGGAAAAAGCACCCGACAAAGCCGCATTCATTGACATCGGTTTTGAAAACGGCGTTCCGGTTTCGCTTGACGGAAAAAAGATGAATGGTTATGACCTGATCAAGAAATTGAATCAAATCGGCGGCGAAAACGGTGTCGGACGTTCCGACATGGTGGAAGACCGCGTCCTCGGCCTCAAAGCCCGTGAAAACTATGAACATCCTGCTGCCAGCATTTTGCTCAAAGCCCACAAAGACTTGGAACAACTTGTACTCACCCGTGCCGAATTGAAATTCAAGGCAAGTGTTGACGCGCAGTGGTCCGAACTCGCTTACCAAGGACTTGTCGACGAGCCGCTTTATGCCGACTTAAACGCTTTCATTGACAAAACACAGGAACGTGTGACCGGAACCGTCAAAGTGAAGCTTTACAAAGGCGGTTTGATTGTGGTTGCCCGTGAATCTCCGTTTGCGCTTTATTCCGAAGATTTGGTGTCCTTTGACAGCCAGACCATCGACCAGAAAGACGCGGAAGGTTACTGCAAATTCCACGGTTTCCAGGCACGCCTTTACAAACAGCTTAAAAAATAATCCGGATTGCAGACTCAACATGATGAAGCCGGTTCGGCTTCATTCTCTTTTTTATATCAGAACAGTTAGCTGTTTTCTTTGAATGCGGATATAAATTCGACTGTTGCCGAGACAATCAGAACAGTGACCGAAATAATCGGTCCCCATTTCAGAAGAAGGATAAGGGAATTCCGGAATGTGGTCAATCCTTCGCTGTCATAAAGTGAATAGAAGAAAAGGAAAAGTGCACACATAAGTAAAATCAACAGAAATCCCGAACAAATCTTTTCGATGATTCTGAGTGGTTGCATTTGTTTTGAAAGAGGGTTTTTCATAATTTACCATACCCTGCCGGCAAGAATTGATTTCGGGACAATATCGAACTTTTTTGAAATAGAAATTTCACGTTAAATTATTTACCTGATTTTATACACAAAACAAATGGTTGGATGAGT
>CAYUQC010000064.1:0-6683 GCA_964446755.1 uncultured Methanosarcinales archaeon | reverse complement strand
GATATTGTTAATTACAGAATTTGCAGTTACAATGTTTTTGTCCCATGTTTTAAAATATTTGGGCATTGTCGCCCGGGATAATCCGATTACTTCCGAATTAATGTTTATTTCGACATGGATGATTTATCCGTTTCAGCTTTTCGGTGAAGAGCTTATAAAAATTATACCGTTTATCGTGTTTTTGGCTGTGTTTTATAAATTCACGAAGAACAGAAAAACGAGCATTATCATCGCAGCCGCATTAACATTGATCATTTTCGCTTTGCTTCATTTGCCGGCATATCAAAGTCTCATCTCGGTTTTAGTTCTTCAAGGATTTTGTTCCGTCTTTACAATGTACGCGTATTTAAAAACAAAAAATATTTTTGTATCTTACGCAATTCATTTTCTGTTAGATACAATCGTTTTCATAATTGTACTGATTCCCATGCTTCTAACACAAATGATCTAAAAACAGAATTCGGCTTGAGTGAAGTGAATGAGTTTCAAAATAAAAAAACGAGCATAAACCGAAACACAATAATCGAAATAAAAGGATTAAAAAAGACGAAAATGAAGAGTAAAAAATTACTCTTCTGCGGGTGCCGCTTCTTCTGCTGCGGGTTCTTCCTCGGGTTCAAGGCCGAGTAATTTTTCAACAGTTTTGTCGCCGTAACCGATGATTTTTGCATTGATTTGTGAAGTGTCAACTGAAATTTCGTTGCCGCGGATGAACTTTCTTCTTCTCTGACCGTTGATCTTCGGGGAGAAACCGATACCGGATGCACCGAGAATTCTTCTTTTTGCGGGTCCGGGGAGGTCGCCTTTCATGACGAAACCGCTTTTGTCGGTGCCGCCGGTGATTTTCATCTGGTACCCCGGAAGGCCGACGACTGCTGCGTCTAATTCCATGCCGATGGCTTTGCCAAGCATATCTTTTTCTTTTGCTGCATCGAGTTCGATCTTGTAGGATTTACCAGTTTTCGGGTCTGCAAGGACCATTTTCATTGCCATTAATATAACTCCGTATATGATTTGAAAGTTTATTTTGAATTTCCTTTTGAATATAAAAAATGAAAATATTCACACATGAAAGATAAGAATAAAATTGAGATGCTCAAACCCGAAGACAACAGCCGATACGTCAAAATGAAATCTGAGCCGAAAAATCAGATTCAAAAGAACCGGTAATATTGTGATGTTCGGATGAACAAAAGTTTCAAGAATAATTATTCCGTCGTCGTGTAGACCTTAAAACGCTTCATCGTTTATAAATGTTATTCGTAAAAAAGGCTCTTTTCTTGCGCCGTTTTAAAATGTTCTGTCACTTATCTTTTCCCGGACACAAGCCAAAAGATTTTTCTGAAGAGCAAGCCCGTCGGAAGCGAAGTGATTATCAGCCAAAACAAAATCATCCCAAAGTGCACTCATTTGAAGTTCCATGTCTTCTAAAGCCTTTTTAAATGATTTGTGAGAAGAAGAAACCTCAAAAATTTTGTTTTCAATCGTGTAAATGCTGCCGTCATAAAAAACCGTCAAAGGAAGCGGTTTAAACAATTCCAATTTTGATTTGGATGAAAATTGAAGCATTTCAAAATGACCGCCCTCCTCGAAAATCCATATTTTCGTTTGGCTCAGCACGCAATTGGTTTTGGTTTTGTTCCTTTGAAAGGTGACGGCTGTTTTCTGACAGCCGCTTTTCTGAGAAAGGCTGAAGGTTCTTCGTGCCATTTTGATTCCCGGCGTAGAACAGTTCTTAAAAATAAAAAATTAAAATTCTGACGGAAACAGATCCGGAAGGAAAAATAAAAGAATTATTTTCCCCAAAACGGTTTGTCTTTTCTGCGGATGGCCAGATATTTCTCAAGCGTTTCCTGTTCATCGGATGTCAAAGTATCAAAGATTTCAAATTCCAACACTTTGGAATCGCTTTCCGGAATATGGACATACAGAATATCTTCTTCTTTGATCTGCCGGCCGACCGTCACGCCGTCAATGGCCATAGCCACTTCCATGCCGACGGTTGCTTTCGGAATCTTTTTGCCGCTGAGTTCGAGCCCCTTCACGGTTCCGACAACGGTGCCGTCGGGAAGCATGACATCGGTGTTGTTTTTCACGACACCCCCCAGTATACGGACACCGACGACAGCCGGTTTACTCTGTCTGAAAACACATCCCGGCAGGATCTTAAACTGGCCCGGTTTGATGAGCGTGTCGGAACGCAGCTTATCAAGCTCTTCTTCCTGCTCTTTCACAAAGTCCTGATATTCATCCAAAATACGGTAAATGACATCGTTTTTGAAAATTTTGACAGCCGGCGTTTCATCCAGCAATTCCTGAGCGTCTGGGTTGACTTTGATATTGAAAGCCAAAATAACGGAGTGCATCGGATCGTTGATGGTGGACGCTTCCATAACATCACGTTTCGTCACATCACCGACTTCCGCTTTTTGAATCAGAATATCCGCTTTCTTAAATTCGTGAACCATCGCTTCTAAAGAGCCGATCGTATCGGCCTTGATCATAACGCCGTCATTGTCGGTTTGGATTTGAACGTCATCGATTTCGGATTTAACTTTTTCAATCACTTCATCCAACGTCTCCGGCGTTGCCTGAATAACGGGCGCACCGGCCAGCGCGTCGCCGATATCCGGTGCAGAGATTTTAACACCAGCAGCAGCCGTTACTTTCGGGATCGGCTGAAATTTACTTTCATACCGGATTTCGCTGAGCTCGCGCGGCTTCAGGAGTGCCCGGACCTTCGTGACGATCGGCTCGCCGAGGCGGCCGATGACAATCGTATCCCCTTTTTGAAGCGAACCGTCATACAGAATCACGTCAACCGTTGTTCCGAGGCCTTTCTCCTCCTTGACCTCCAAAACGGTACCGATTCCCGGTCCGTTGACATCATAGTGAAGAGAAGATTCCAGGAAGCGCTGTGCCAAGCCGAGCAGAACCATCAGAACATCAGGAATGCCTTCACCGGTCAAACCGCTGATCGGAACGACGCCGAGCGTTTTCTGGAAATCCGTGACACGGTCAAAACGGTCGGCACTGAATCCTTGTTCATAAAGGCGTCCGATGACATCATAAAATTTCTGTTCGAAAATGCCCTGGACCTCGGGCGTCTGCTTTTTATATGTGGATAAAAAAGATTCGCCCGGATGGACTTTCCAGCCTAAGAGCCTGTCGATTTTATTCGTGACGACAATGAAAGGCGTCTTGAAACGTTTGAGGATATTCAGGCTTTCAATCGTCTGCGGCTTGAAACCTTCATTGATATCGACGACAACGATTGCCAGGTCGGCCAACGAGCCGCCGCGGCTTCGAAGCGTTGTAAAAGCGTGGTGACCGGGCGTGTCAATAAAGAGAAGGCCGGGAACGATAAATTTATCGGCCAGACGCTTATCACCGCATTTTTCAACAATGACATCAATCGGCACTTCCGTTGCGCCGATATGCTGTGTAATCGCGCCCGCTTCGCCTTTGACAATCGCCGTTCCCCGGATTTGGTCTAAAAGCGTGGTTTTGCCGTGGTCGACGTGACCCATCACGCAGACAATCGGCGTTCTTAAATTTTTTTTCTCCTCTGCCATAAAAATCACCTGAAACCGGAAGCGGAACAATACGCCGATGAATACTCAAAAATGAGTTCGGTTTGCTGCCTCGCGCCGCCCTGAAATCAAAAACTGTATTGAATGAAATTTAAAATATACGGTAAAATGCCTTAGAAGTATAAAAAACTTTGAAGCGGCATAGAATCATATTCTGAAACAGAATAACAGCAACGGTTTTCCGATATAAAAAAGTCACTGTCTGAGCCTTTTAAACAAAAATAGACGCCAAAAAGAATGGAGAAAGCAATAAACGCCGTCAACGAAAAACGTTAAAATGCCGGGCAGGCCGGCATTCAAAAATTAAATCGCAGTCCAGCCGCCGTCAATATTGAGCAGCTGCCCGGTGGTGTATGTCGACGCGTCCGACGCAAAATAGATAATCGCGCCGTCCAATTCTCCGGTTTTGCCGGCACGGCCCATCGGACAATAGGTGTCCAGTGTTTTCTTGAACTCTTCTGCTTTCAAAAGGTCATTTGTCATTTCCGATTCAAAATAAGCGGGACCGATTGCATTCACGGTAATCCCTTCACGCGCCCATTCATTCGCAAGGGCTTTGGTCATCATGAAAACCGCGCCTTTCGTGGTCGCATAAGCCGTCAGCATTTTAGAGAAAGGCATGGCCACTCTGGAATGAATAGAACCCAAGTTGATGATTCGGCCGTATTTGTTCTTGCGCATCACTTTTCCGACTTCGCGGGCAAAGAAATAAACGCCGTCGATGTTGGTCTTCATCATTTTTTCCCAAACTTCGTCCGACATCGTGTCCGCCGCTTCGCCGATTCCGAGTCCCGCGTTGTTCACTAGAATGTCAACCGTTCCGTAATGGTCAACGATTGCGGAAACCGCCGTTTTGACGGATTCCGAATCCGTAACGTCGCAAATCTGCGTGAAAACTTCCATGCCTTTGGATTCCAAATCCTTTTTCACGGCTTCCAGCTTGTCAGCACGTCTTGCAACCAAAGCGAGTTTTGCACCCTGATTTCCTAAAGCGTTCGCAAATTGTACACCTAAACCGCTGGAGGCGCCGGTGACAACCGCAACTTTACCCGTCAGATCAAAATAGTTTTTCATAATGATATACCTCCGAAAATATCATTATTAAACGGTATATTAAATAAGTTTGCATTCGAAAAGACGTGAAAACGGAAGAAAACCCAACCGAAGAGGAAAAAGACAAACCGTAAAAAAGAAAATGATCAGTTCGAAAAAGCAAAAAAGTAAAAAATAAATGCTTACGCAATCTATTTTTCAAGTTTATTCATAAAGACATTCGTCGTCGCATCTCTTGTAAGCCAAGGGAGCGGTTTCGCCGAAGTGGATTTTAATTTCACGTGCTGCCGCCTCGGGTGAGTCGGATGCGTGAACAAGGTTTCTGCCGGTATCGACAGCGAAGTCGCCGCGGATAGTGCCGGGTGCGGCTTCTGCGGGCTTTGTTGCGCCGTTGATGGCACGCATGATTTTGACGGAGTCATTTCCTTCAACAATCAAAGACAAAGACGGTGCGGAAGTGATAAATTCAACCAATCCCGCAAAAAACGGTCTTTCGGCGTGTTCTGCATAATGTTCTTTGGCCTTGGCTTCTTCCATGACGGCAAATTTCATACCGACGATTTTAAGGCCTTTTTTCTCGATTCTGCCGAGAACTTCGCCCATCAAACCGCGTGCAACGCCGTCGGGTTTAATCATAACATATGTTTGTTCCATAAAAAATCACCATTCGTGAGTGTAGAATAAGTTAAAAATCGAAAATAAAAAACGGAAAATAAAGTCATCGACTTTACTTTCTCTTTTGTTCGGCGCGGCCCTTTTCGGTCCAGATGGTTTTTCTCGGGAGTCTTCCCATTGTCAAATTGTTTTGGCATTTGGAAGAGCATAAGAAAAATGTTGCGCCGTCTTTCTTGACGTAAAGTTTGCCGGTACCGGGTTCAACCATTTTTCCGCAAAAACTGCATTTTCTTTGTTCCATTTTGAATCACCGCTTACCTCATGCTTAATTTCTTGGCTTCACGTGATGTTTCAATCAACATCAAAATATCGCCGACACGGACGGGACCGACGCAGTTTCTGGTGATGACACGGCCTTTGTCACGTCCTTCTAAAATTTTGCACTGGATCTGACTGGCTTCACCGTGCATGCCGGTGTTTCCGATGATTTCAATCACTTCGGCCGGAAAACCGTTTGCGTTGTTAAATTCTTCTGCCATAATTCATCTCTCCTATTTGCTTGCGCTTAAAATCAGTTTTTGAGAGCGGCAGCCTTCTGTGCGACATCATCGACCAATTCGGATGCTTTGCCTGCGTCTGTGATTGCGACAGCGGCGCAGCCGACGGTGAGACCGCATGCGGCACCGAGGTCTTTCTGTTCTTTAACGAAAATATATGCGGCGCCCTTTTCTTCACAGAGCGGGCCGAGGTGGGCAATGATTTCAACGGGTTCAACGTTTTCGGCGATGACAACGAGTTTTGCAGTTCCTCTTTCGATGGTTTTGGTTGCTTCGTTGGTGCCTTTCTTAATTTTACCGCCGTCTCTTGCTGCTTCCACAGCTTCTAATGCGCTCTTTTGAAGTTCTTCAGGGGCTTCGAATTTTGCAATTGCCATATAAATCAATCTCCTTCAAGCCGGCGTGTTTTTCATAAAAATCAAAATGAGCAGAAAAACAGCATCAGGCTCTCATTATTCATAGTTGTTTTATTGACTAAAATCTTGGAATCGTAAAAATGATAAATAAGTATCAGTCAACCGACATCAAGTTCCCAGTTTAAAACAGGCAATAGATGGAAATATTGCATATAAATGTTTCTGAAACGGTGACTCATACATAACGAAGGACAGAAACATCTGTCACTTAAATTCAGCGCCCGCCCTTTATAAATTAATTTCCGGCGAACTTGCTGAAAATATTTTTAATGATTTCAACGCCGGAAGGCTAAATAAAATATTATCTAAAAAGATAATAAATGGAATCAAAATGAGCAATTATATATCACAAATCATCGTACTTGAGAAAGTATACTTGATAAATAATAATAAGAGGGGAATGGGAAACTTTTTATTAATATATATTTCAAGTGATATAATTTCATTTT
>CAYUQC010000063.1:0-7201 GCA_964446755.1 uncultured Methanosarcinales archaeon | reverse complement strand
TCCAGCCTGGACAACAGAGCAAAACTCTGTCTCAAAAAATAATAAATAAAAATAGGGAGGAGAAAGAATCAGCATTCACTCTTTCGAATCTGAAGAATACTGGCTTCAATGTCACTCGGCACATTCGCCAAGAAAACAAGCGTGCGGATGCCGGCTTCCTGGGCTTTTAGAATGACTTCGATTCTTTCGGGTTCAAGCTCTTTGGTGGCGCTCAGAATACAGAACGCTTTGATTTCGCCGGTGTCGACAAAGTAATCAAAATAACCGGGACTGCTTTTCATAAACCCGACAACCGTTTTGAGCTCATCCCAAGAATCCGCCAAATGAATGTCACGTCCGCCGCCGTTTTGCACGTACCAGTCGCGCGTGATACTCGGATATGCATTGTGCTGCCCGTTGATGTCTTCGGCAATTTTTTGAATGCGTTCGGTATTTTTTTCAACGGAATAAAATTTCCAATTGTTGTCCGCAAAATACCTTTCCGCAAGAACCCCGAAAATTCTCATTTTGTCATCGCTGTTAATTCTCATATCATCACCTGAAAAACAAATCTTAAGTAATGATTCAAATAATACTTTTCAAAATATTAATAAACTCCCCTTTGACACTTAAAATATCCCGGGCAGATGAAAATATTAAAAAACATCATCCTGCGCATAACTTCGGCCCAACAAAACAGCCGTTTCAGCTTTTTGAAGTTCGCGGCCCAGATATCCGGCATGGCTTAAATCGGAAATTAGATTCTGATCAAGAATGGTTTCAAACATAAAAGCCGAATCAACCCCGACAATAGTTGCCTTTTTATGTACCGCAATAATGACCCGGCGTTGGGGTGTTTCAACAGCTCTCAGTCTTTGAATTTCGGGGCTGTATTCATAAAAACCGTGTTGAAGTAAATAATCCGTCAAACGGTCTGCCGAAAGAACCCCGATTAAGAAGTTGCCGAACGGATCGGATTTCCACCCCCACTTTGTTTCGGTCGTAAAAGCCGGATTTAAAACACCGGAAAACAAAAAAGTGCGTTCTGCTGCCACCGCATCTTCTGACGTCATTCGTATTCCCGAATCCTGATTTGATAATTCCCCGTCACGCAAATGAAGCAAATCAAAAGCACCGCTTTCGGAAATCAAATTTAAATTGAAGTCGGGACGTTTACGCTTTTCTTTCAAAACCAAGAGGTCAATGCCTAAATCTTTCGGAGAAGATTCGCGGACACCGGATAAAACCATCATTTCGGACGCGGCCCGAAGCTCGCCAACCGAACCTTTTCCTTTGTCGCTTGCATGCGGTGTAAACAATACGGCTGTGCCGCATTCTGCAGCCATTTCAGCCAAAAGCGCATTCATTCCGACAGAATCGGCATCGAATAATTCAGTGACGTTACCTGCGCCGAACAAGACCGGAACATCGGGATTACGCCGGTGAAATAAATAATAATCAATTAATGAAGAAAGGAAGTTTTTTCCGGGCGGCGACAAAATCGGATCGGCAAGGATTTTTTTCATGCCGAATTTTCGGGCCGCTGAAATGTTTCTCTCCAATGTACGGAAAGGCTCCTCTTCAGAAAATAAATCGGGAATAACAACAAAAGCCACCCGATCAAAAATCGGATAAGACATCAATTCTTTTTGAGCGAGTAATTTTCCGTATTCGTTTAAAATTCGGCTGTCAACACTCAAAACCAAATCCGCGCCGTTGGCGATTCCGGAACGTATCTGTCCGAAGCCGCCGGAATCAACGCTGACCGGAACCGGAGAGATGGATTTAACAAATGAAAAAACAAATGAGACGGTTTGTTCGTCAGCATCGGGAGAAAAGCCGATATCGATCAGATCGGCCCCTTCCGAGACAAGCAACGCGACTTGAGAACGCAATTCACATTCCGATAAAGATTCAGCGGCAACGATTTCGGCTAAAATTTTCATACGGGATGTGCCGCCGATTGAAACGGAGCCGATATGAAATGCCGGTGTTTCGGTATTCTCGGATTCTTTTAAAATTTCAACGGCCCGTTCACTTTTTCGGTTCTGAATCAATTCGCAGGAAGGAGTTGTTTTCGAAAACGTTTGGGACATCAAAGCGTATTTTAAATCGACCGCGTGTTTCGGACCCAAATAAATCGGACTGCCGATTTCTTCCTCCGCCTTTTCAAAGTTAAATTTAGAAAAACCCGAAACCAAAACAGCGTCATATTTTTGATTTGAAAATGAGGAGCAGGCAAAACCTGCAATAAGTTTCTGCGGTGTAATGAGCGCTGCGACCGCTGTCGGCAAAACCAGGATATCTGCAAGATCTCCGACCGTTTTTCGAACGGCGGCTTCGGCCAAACGGCCCGTTACAACGAGTATTTTCATGATGAATCATAAATGACCGAAGGCATAGATAAACCTTTCAAACGAAGAAAAAGGGAAAAAAAGAAAAATGAAAAAAATTAAACACAGAGATAGAAGGAAAGAAAATGTAAGCGTCACACGCTTACAGACTCTTAGTTGTTTTTTTGTTTTTAAATTAAATGAAGTCAATGATGTCTCTGGAAGCAGACAGGTTGACATCTTTGCTTCTGACGGAGGCGGTATTCATTGTAGAGGAGGCAGAGAAACTGCCGATCTTCTGCTGAACGCCCGTCATAATTGCCATAACTCTGACACGGCCTTCGTATTCTTCAAGAACGCGTGCACCGATTGTCACTTTTGCTTCATCTGAAATTTCGTATGTGAGCTGTTCGCCGATTTCCATGGCTTCCTGAAGACTCATGTCGGGGCCGCCCGTGATGTGAATCAAACATCCGGTTGCACCGCGGTAGTCAACGTCGAGAAGCGGGTGGTTGAGTGCTGCCTTGACGACTTCCTGACTCTTGTTCTGGTTCTTGGATTCGCCGACCATCATGACGGCAATTCCGCCGCAACCCATTGTGGCGCGGACATCGGCGTAGTCAAGGTTGATAAGAGAATATTCCGTGATGGTTTCAGTGATGCCTTTCACGGTTTCAGCGATAAGCTGATCCATAACGGAAAGAGCCTGATCAATCGGAAGGTTGGGGACATGAGCCAAAAGTCTCTGGTTGTCCAAAATAACGACAGTGTCAGCGGCTTTCTTCAATGCTTCAACACCGTCCATTGCTTTCTGAGAACGGGAACCTTCAACTTTAAAGGGTGTTGAAACCATGCCGATAACGATTGCGCCCTGTTCTTTTGCAACTTCCGCAACAACAGGCGCGACACCTGTACCTGTTCCGCCGCCCATACCGGCTGTGACGAAAACAAGGTCAGCATCTTTTAAAACAGATTCAAGAGTTCCGCGGGCGAGTTCGGCTGCTTTTCTGCCGATTTCGGGATAACCGCCGGCACCGAGACCTCTTGTGAGGGTCTTGCCAATCAAGATTTTTTTGTCAGCGCGGGTTCTGTCAAGATCCTGCTTGTCAGTATTAATACAAATGGTTTCAGCGTTTTCAACACCCATATTGTAAAGACGTTTGATGGTGTTGTTTCCGGCACCGCCGCATCCGACAATGACGATACGGGGCTGGCCGAAATCATCAAAACCGCCGTCGCCGTCTGCGCTTGAAACTGATTTTTCTTGTTCTGTGTATTTTAATGCTTCTTGAATGATGGACTGCATATACGAAAACCTCTTTGAATTGTGCGAAATTGTGTGTGAATTATGCGAACGTTTTTGAGATTACTTAATTCTATGAAATGTCACCTCATTCAAAATGAAGAGATTTGAATGATAACATTTGATAGGTGTGGCGTTAATAATTGAAATCGTGGCGTTTTTAGCTGCGGCATCAATTGATGCAAATAAACATTAACAACAGCGCGTATTAAGCAAAACCTAGCATATGAAAAATGTCAGAGATATTATTTGATTCATGTTACCCGGGACATCTATAATATGCTAAACGTTACTATGTGTAAAGCTATATAAATCCGTGATAGTATATAAACTTATTGCGAAAAAATGAGAACGAACAACGCGATATTTTTGATAGATTTTCGAACGGAAATAGGGGTTTTTTAAACACTTTTTACAACGAAAAAGAAGGAAAAACAAGAATAATATTAATGATATAAAGTATTACTCGCAGCCGATTTTTAGATATTTCAAACTCCTATTACCGACCCCCTTTTTCGACAATAATCCATCTTTTTTCTGTCAAAACGGAATCCATTTGGACATCCGTTTCTTCCTTTGGAAGTTCATCTGTCAATTGAATTTCAAAGCAGATTCCGATCAAATGCATATAGCTGCGGCAATGTAAGTATTTGTCGTAAAAGCCGGCACCATAACCGATACGGTTGCCATATTTATCAAATCCTACGCCGGGAATAATAAATAGTGATCTTTCATCGGGCTCGGCTCTTACGGGATGTGCCGGCTCCGATATACCATATCCGGCCTCAACCAGATCAGAAAAATCATGAAGCACCGAAAAAAACATGCCCTGGTCACGCGTCACCGGAACATACACAGGTTTTCCGATTTTGAAACAATGTTCGATCAGCAGGCGGGTTGAAACTTCATTCCCTATATTTAAATAAGCAAACAACGAGCCGCTTTTTTTGAACAGATCGGATTGAATAAGCATGTCAGTCATAATTTTACTTTTTTCGAGTATCTCGGACTGTGTAAGACTGTCACGGCGTGCGCGTAAAAATTGACGAAAATGATGTTTCATGATTTCACATTCGAGAGACTGAACAGATAAATGAGTTCAAATGTATTGCAATATCCGGCATTTAAAAACAATAACTGTAAAAGGTTCTTTTATTTTATTAACTTTTGCGGCAAAATCATCAATTTCAAAAAATTGAACGCAAATTTAAATAATTGAACGAATATTTGATAAGTTTACTAAAAATTCAATATTTTGAATAATCATACAAAAAAAATACAAAAGGCATCAGAAGACATGAGCGGAGATATTAAAGCATGAACAGTGAAAATCAGGGCAATTTTGAAGAAATAAACGTATCCGGGAAAATAACAGATAAAATAATTGAAAGAAGAGCGTCTCAAAATTCGATCATTGCAGATCTTCGAAAGGAACAGATTTTAGATGCCGCCGCATTAACACTCATAGAAGTCGGATATATAAACACAAGTTTAGCCAAAATCGCCAAAAAGGCGGACATCAGTGCAGCACTCATCCCTTATTATTTTCCGACAAAAACCGAATTGATCGAAAAACTGCGCTCTGCGCTTCTGCAGAAACAGGAAAATTATGTTCACGGAAAAGTCGCTCAAGCGCAGACCCCTTTAGAAATGCTTTATATTTACATCCGTGCCTGCCTGACTTACTCCGAAGAACATAAACACGAATATGATGCACTGACGGAAATTATTTACAACGGCCGCGACGAAAACGGAACACCGTACTACAAAATATTCGGAAATGAAGAAACGGAATTACTGGAAAAAATACTGGAAGCTGTTCAAAGAAAAGACGGATTCCCGGGGATGAATACTATTTCTTTGGCGATTCTGATTAACGGTGCCATCCGCGGTTACACGATGGATGCAAACGCCCCCGACAAACAGGATTATGAAACATACTGTGACGAACTGATTGAAACCGTCAGCATGCTGTCCGGATTTTCGAGAAAGTATACTTATGAGCCGATTATTCAATAAAAATAAAAGCGAGGAATGGGAAAAACGCTTTTCACCTCATTGTTTAAGACATTGGTTTACGACATGCCTTGAAGACACTGAGATGAAAAGTGTTTACATCACTGAATTGAGGGGTGACCAAAGAACAGAATCAAAGGACAGGTATCATCATATTTCTACTAAAAAATTGAAAGAGGAATACTTGAAACATATTCCGATCCTCAAAATTTAAATAAAAAAAGCACAAGGGATTTTTCCGTCCCTTGTGCCTGGTCTTACCAATGGTTGATTGCATGCGAAGGATGGGAGTCGAACCCACGAACGTCTACACGAACAGGCCCTGAACCTGCCGCCTTTGACCACTTGGCAACCTTCGCATATCGAAATGTGTTAAATTTTTTGCTTTTTTGAAAAACAGCATCTCATAAAGAGTCGGATTCTTTTTAAACCTTATTGTTGAAAATGTTATTCAAACAAAATGATTCAAATGAAAAGAACAAAATTTATTGTTATCGTTCATTTATAATTATTTTAATTTACAAATCGAGAGGTTGAAAATATGGAAACAATGGAAGCCTTATACACCCGCAGAAGCGTCAGAAAATTTCAAAATAAACCCGTCCCCACGGAATTGATTGAAGAAGCCGTCAAAGCCGCAATGTTTGCACCGTCTGCCCGGAACCAGCAGCCATGGGAATTCATCATTATTGATAAAAGAGAGCTTTTGGATCAAGTTCCGGAATTCAGCCCGCACGCCGCAATGGCAAAAGGTGCACCTGCAGGAGTTTTGATTTGCTTCAACAAAGAATATGAAGTTGCGGAAGGATTTTTCCCGCAGGATTTGGGTGCGGCAACACAGAATCTGTTGCTGGCACTTCATGCTGAAGGACTGGGTGCCGTCTGGACCGGCGTTTATCCGCGCGAAGAACGCATAGCCGGATTTACAAAATTGTTCAGCCTGCCGGAAAATGTGATCCCGTATTCATTCACAATCATCGGTTATCCCGAAAAAACAACCGGGCCGGTTGACCGATTTAAAAAAGAACGTGTTCATTACAATAAATGGTAATAAAAAGTTTAGAAGCAGATTGAAAAAGACCTCTTTTCAATTTGCTTCATACGTTTATAGAAAGAAAAGATAACACTTATTTGTTGTATGTCCAGGTAATTTCGGAAAGATCCGGTTTCTGGCTGTTGTATTTTTCATTGTGCCACTTGTCATCATCTGAAGAAATGGTGACTTTGTGCACTTTGCCTTCGCCGTCTTTGAAAAACATTTCCATGTTTTTGTATTCGCTGGGGCAGCGGCCGTAAACATGTATTTCATAATTGTATAAAATGCCCTTATCTCTTTCCAAATGGATATATTGAATACCCGGAATGTGGGAAGAGAGCATTCTGCTGCCTCCAATCGTGACAGCCACTTCATTGTCGCGGTCAGTATAAACACTTAAGACACCGGTGATTTTGTTTTCGGTGGAAGACTTTGTAAAAGCACATTCTTTGTCAACCGGTCTTTTTGCATCTTCATGAGTCATTGTTTTTTTCCTCCTAAGGATTAGGTTTGTTTTTAATACATTTTGTAAAC
>CAYUQC010000062.1:0-7246 GCA_964446755.1 uncultured Methanosarcinales archaeon | reverse complement strand
ATTTGCATATTTGATTATGTATTAATTAATCACCTCATTCAAACGGTCCGACTGATATAAAATAACTTTTCTGCGCGGACCAGCAAAGTGATACCATGGATTTAACAGCGATTCAAAAAGATATTTTAACAGCTTTAGTTAACCTTCAGCGCCAGAAAGAATCTGCCGTCAAAGGTGAAGAAATTGCGGATCTCATTCACAGAAACCCGGGAACGATCCGAAACCAAATGCAGCTTTTAAAAGCGCTCGGCCTCGTGGAAGGGGTTCCGGGTCCCAAAGGCGGTTACCGCCCGACAGGTGAAGCTTACCAGGCTCTTGACATTGAAGTCATGGATGAAGAAATGATTGTTCCGGTTTACCGTAACGGATCGGCAGTCAATAACACAACGACCGCCGAAATTTCATTCACAACCGTCCGCAATCCCGAAAAATGCAAAGGCGTTGTCAAAATCATCGGAAACATTAAAGATTTCAATGCCGGTGACCAGATTCAGGTCGGTCCGACACCCGTAAACCGCCTCACCGTCCGCGGTGAAGTATACGGTCGTGACGACAGCAACAACCTCATTTTGATTAACATCACCGAAATGGTGTCGCTGCCGAAAAAGAATGTCAAATTCTATATGAAACCGCTCACGCTTGCCGTGAACAGCGGTCTTGACCTTCAGGAAGTTTCACGGCACTTCATCGCCAAAAACCTGCACGGTGCCGCTGTGGAAGACAACGGCAAAATCGTCGGCGTCATAACGACAACCGATGTGACAAAAGCGGTTGCGATGAACAAGCTTGATGTCAAAGCCAAAGATGTCATGACCAAAGAACTCATAACGGTCGACGGCGAAATGCAGCTTTATGATGTTGTCCGCCTGTTCCACAAGTATAACATCGGCCAGCTTGTTGTGACCGTTGACGGCATCCCGAAAGGTATTTTGTCCAAGACGGATGTCATGAACGAATTGGCCGTTTATTGATTTTAAATTGAAAAATTTAAAATCACTCTTTTCTTTTATTTTTTAAATTTAAAGAGCGAAGCGGCCGGAAATTATTATATTTTATAATGCCGATGAGTGATTATATTATGCAAATATGATTTTCAGGAGTCGGTTTTATGGAATCAAATTTAAGCCCGAAAATATACAAACAGATTTTAAAATTTCAGAAAGATGAAATCAACGGCAGTCTGTTGTATGAACGTATTGCCAAGCGCCAGAAAGACGAAAAGAACAAAGCGGCTTTGATGGAAATCGCAAAAGAAGAGCGCGGCCATTATGAAACCTGGAAAAAATATACTGGCCGCGATGTGCGTCCCGACCGGCTTAAAATCTCTTTTTTTTCGTTCTTCAGTTTGGTCTTAGGATTTACTTTTACGATCAAATATTTTGAAAAAGGTGAAAATGTCGGCATCGAAGAACTTCACCATTTTGAAAAAGAAATCCCCGAAATCCGCGATATTTTAAAGGAAGAAGAAGGGCATGAAGCACGTCTCATGGCAATGATGGACGAAGAGCGCCTCCATTACGTCGGTTCCATGGTTTTGGGCTTAAACGATGCGCTTGTCGAACTGACCGGCGCGATTGCGGGTTTGACGTTTGCACTTGCGAATACGCGCCTTGTCGCGCTGTCCGCAATCATCATGGGTGTTTCCGCAACCTTATCCATGGCCGCTTCCAATTATTTGGCCCAGCGCGCCGACGGGAATGAAAAAGCTGTAAAATCCAGCGCTTATACGGGAATTGCTTATTTAGTGACAGTCGCATTAATGGTGACGCCTTACCTTTTGCTTCCCAACGAGCTTTACGTCACGGCTTTTGCCGTCATGATCGCTGTCGTGGTTCTCATCATCTTTGTCTTCAATTATTACATTTCAATTGCTCAGTCTCTGCCGTTTTGGAAACGGTTCGCCGAAATGACCGCCATCAGTTTAGGCGTTGCAGTGATTTCGTTCATCATCGGTTTGGCGGCAAAAGCATTACTCGGCATTGATGTTTTATAAAAATTAAAAATGAGTCATACGCCTTTTACCAGTAAGGCGTACTGCATAAAATGCTTATAATCCTTATAAACAAAAATCATCTATCACACAAACTCGGCAATCACTATTTCGTTTCCGTCAATATCGCTTAAGCGAACCTCGTAAGTTCCCCACTCATATCTGACAGCTTCAGACAATGAAATGCCTTTCCCCCTCAACCATTCCATTGTGGAATCAAGATTTTTTGTTTGGAACACAAAAGATTGATGTCCCGTCGGCTTTGCGTTAAATGCTTTGCAATCCCATATACAAAGAGTGGGTGCGTTTTCTATAAAGCCGAAATAAACCCCGTTCGACTCGTCAATATCGGTTTTAATAAAGGGTATTTCCAATATGTACCTGTAATATTCAATGAGTTCTTTCGCTTTCTCGGAAAAAATATTTGTGCAGTAGTATCCTGTTATCATTTTCTCGCCGTCCAATAATCATTTTTCATCCAATTACAAAATATAAATATTCTTCTTCCGTCACCATATTCGCCAAAGGTAAATATTTGCATGAAATAAAAACATAACATGCGGTAGTTTTTATAAAATGTTTATCAGTCAGCCGAATATTTTTTAATTTTATAAATTTCCAACGGCGAAAACAATATTTTTTTGAGAAAGGTATTTAATGATTATTGTATAAGTTAGGGTCTATGATTGGTATTTCTAAATTATATTGCGGAACAGTTGAGCCGTCTGACGCGCTCCGCTACAACCGCGATTCAAAAAAGTTACCGTCACATCTGCTTCAGTTTTCTAAAGACAAAAAACCTGTTGTCGTATGGAATATGACAAAAAGATGCAACTTGGGGTGCGTCCACTGCTATGCGCAGGCGGTCAATCCGAATGTTGAAGATAAAACGGAACTTACAACGGAAGAGGGAAAAGCTTTAATTGATGATTTGGCAGCATTCGGCTCGCCCGTAATCTTATTTTCGGGCGGTGAACCGCTTCTTCGCAATGATTTGGTCGAACTCGCCCAATATGCCAAGGACAAAGGCATGCGCGCCGTAATTTCAACAAACGGGACGCTGATTACAAAAGAAAAAGCGAAACAGCTGAAAGAAGTCGGCTTATCCTATGTCGGGATTTCACTTGACGGCATGCCTGAAGTGAATGACAAATTCAGATGTTATGACGGCGCTTTCAATGAAGCGATTCAGGGCCTCCGAAACTGTCAGGAAGAAGGCATTAAAGTCGGTCTTCGTTTCACGATTAATAAACACAATGCCGGGGAAATTCCCGCAATTTTTGATTTTCTGGAACGCGAAAAAATTCCGCGCATCTGCTTCTATCACCTGGTTTACGCCGGCCGCGGCAGTAAAATGGTTGAAGAAGACTTAACCCATGAAGAAACACGCAAAGTCGTTGACTTAATCATGGATAAGACAGCCGAGCTTCATGCCAAAGGTTTCCCGGCGGAAGTTTTAACGGTGGATAACCACTGCGATGCGCCTTACATTTACATGCGCCTGTTGAAAGAAAATCCGAAACGCGCCGCCGAAGTTTACGAGCTTTTGGAAATGAACCAAGGGAATTCAACCGGTATCGGTATCGGCTGCGTTTCCTGGAACGGTGATGTTCATGCCGACCAGTTCTGGCGCCACCACACATTCGGAAACGTGCGTGAAAGAAAGTTTTCCGAAATCTGGACGGACACAAGCGATCCGCTTATGGCCGGACTTAAAGACCGCAAAGATTTACTGCGCGCCAATGCGCCGAAATGTGCCCGCTGCCAATGGCTGGCAGTCTGCAACGGCAATTTCCGTGTCCGCGCCGAAGCCGTGACAGGAAATGTTTGGGGCGACGATCCCGCCTGTTATTTTACAGAAGAAGAAATTACAAAAAAGCCGGAATAAACAAAATTTTTGTTGACACCGCTTTTCTTTTTTTATTACATCGGCTTCAGATTTTTGTTCAGCCGTTCAATCATCCATGCCATACGGCTGGTGCGGCCGGCTTCTGTTTTGGCATCAAAGTATGCCCGCGTATAGGTTTTTTGAACAGATGCTGACATGGACTGGAAATTTGTATATGCCGGTTCATGCCCTTTTAACAAATCAGCCAAAACCGCTGTCTGTTCATCTGTAACAGGCGGAGCTTTCGGTTTGTCCCATTGGCCGTTCTTCTTGGCTTCTTCTATTTTCGTTCGGCCGAACTCAGTCATAAGACCCTGTTCTTCAAGCTGTTTGACAATTTTTTTGTTTTTATCAGACCATTTGCTGTTCGGACGGCGCTCGGAAAAATATTTGATATACGCCGTATCATCAAGACGTTTCATTTGTCCGTCAATCCAGCCGTAACAGAGAGCCGTTTCAAGAGCTTCGTCTGCTTTTAATGTGACAGGCCCGCCCGGTTTGCCGAACAGCAGCCATACGCCGCCGCTGGATGCGGCATTTATTTCCAACCAATTCTTAAATTCATCCTGAGACGTAAAACGCAAATATTCCGGCAAAAAGTTCACCCACTGTATTTATTTATTTAAAATATCCCATATGTTTTATAATAAGATATGTCAATTTGAAGCAGTGATTTTATGGATACTGATTTTATAAACCTGACACCGGACAACCTTGCTGGTGAGCATTTATGCTGTATTATCCGCAGTAAAAAACCTCATCCGGGTGTTGAAGCAAAACGCCGGTGGCTTTCCGGGCGGCTTAAGGAAGGTCATGTCTTTCGAAAGCTGAATGAAAAGGCGACGGTTTTTATTGAATACGCGCCTCTTGAAGTCGCTTGGGTTCCCGTGGTCGGTGACAACTATTATTATGTGTATTGTTTATGGGTTTTGGGCGATCATAAAGGAAAAGGATACGGGCAATCGCTGATGGAATATTGTTTGACGGATGCCGAAGAAAAGGGTAAATCCGGTGTTTGCATGCTCGGCGCGAAAAAACAAAAAGCCTGGCTTTCCGATCAGTCATTTGCAAAAAAATTCGGCTTTGAGGTTGTTGACACGACCAATGACGGATATGAATTACTTGCCCTCTCTTTTGACGGAACAATGCCGGAGTTTGCGCAAAATGTTAAAAATCCCGAAATTAAAAACCAAGAACTGACGATTTATTACGACATGCAGTGCCCTTATATTTATCAGAATATTGAAACGATAAAAGATTATTGTGAAATAAACGGTGTTCCGGCTTCTTTTATTCATGTGGATTCTCTGCAGAAAGCAAAGGCGCTGCCGTGTGTTTTCAATAATTTCGGTGTTTTTTATAAAGGAAAATTCGAAACGGTAAATTTGTTGGATATTGCCGCCTTAGAGAGAATCCTCAAAAAATAAAATATGATTTCGGTTTTATTTTTATCAAAATGACATATTTATTTTGTCTTTATTTTCATATTCCTACTTTCGAGTAATTATTTATACCGCTGTCTATATATTTAAACTGAAAAACGGAAACCCAAAAACGGAATAGACGGAGGTAGAATTTTAATGATCCCTAAAATGACATCCTCAGAGCGCATGGCCGCTCTTATGTCAGGCCGAAAACCTGACCGTGTTCCGGTTATCCCCTTTGTGTCGGGATACAGTATCCAAATTACCGGTATTTCTCTGGGTGATTTTTATGCCGACGGAGACAAATGTTTTGAAGCACAATTCCAAACGATGCGGCTTCACGGTTATGATCAGACGCCGATGTACGGTTACGCTTCCTGCGGCGCGTGGGAGTTCGGCGGAGAAATCGGCTTTCCTTATGAGAAAGGCCAAGGTGCTCCGTATGTCAAAAGACATCCCGTTACCTCGATTGAAGATATCGAAAAACTTGAAGTTCCCGATTTCAAAAAGGAATTACCGGGGGCATATCAAATTGCCGACAGAGTTGCAGCCAGATGTTTTGATCTCGGCATGCCGGTGACGATACAAACAGGCAGTAATTTTACGGCGGCTTCAATCATTGCAAATACGTCTGATTTTTTAATGTGGCTGATTGAAGACCCGAAAGCTGTTCATCTTTTGCTGGATAAAGTCAGCGATATGTACATCAATGCTTTGGATTATTTTGCGGATAAATACGGTCCCGAAAATCTGATGCCCTTTGACGGCGGCCCGTCCGAGTCCAATAATATGATTCCGCCGAAAATGTTTGAGGAATTTGTCTACCCGTACATGAAAAAGGTTCACAGCCGCATAAAAGACCTCGGAATACAAACCGTTCTTATGCATCCCTGTGCCGATCAGAATTTAAATCTGCCTTATTATGCCAAATTGAGAGAAGAACTGAACTGGTCAGGAAAATATTTCTGGATTTTCGGACCCGAAACGCCGATCAAAGATCAGATCGAAATATTCGGCGATCATGACATCGTTTGCGGAAATATCAATCCGCCGCTTTTCCTGACACATTCCTATGATGAAATTATGGAAATCTGCCGGAAAACAATTGAAGAAGGTATTCATTCCCCGTCGGGATTTATTCTTTCACCCGGCTGCGAGTTTCCTGTCAACGCGGATCCGGTCAAATTGATGGCCATGGTGGATGCCGCTGAAAAATACGGCAGGTATGATTAAATAATGAATAGATGCGGATTCCGGCGGACGGATTCTAATTCCGTCGTCCGCATTTCATTAACTTTCTTTTTTTATACGCGTTTGGTTCTTTAGCGTGTCATTTCGGCAACCTTTGATACATGATTTGGGAATTTAATCAGTTGCTTTTTATTCTATTATTCCCTTTCAGTAATCCGCTGAATTTTCCTGTTATTTGCAGGGGTTGCCGAGCTTGGTCAAAGGCGCAGGGCTTAGGACCCTGTTCTGTAGAGATCCGCGGGTTCGAATCCCGTCCCCTGCATCCAAATATATCTGTTTTATTATATTGAGGTAAAATAATGTCGCTGATTAATGAAATATTGGAATTCAATCAGAATTTTGTTGACGACAAACAATATGAAGAATTTGACACGACCCGATTTCCGGACAAAAGGATCGCTGTTCTTTCCTGCATGGACACGAGACTGACAAAACTGCTGCCGGCGGCATTAAATTTTGAAAACGGTGATATTAAAATTATTACCAACGCCGGTGCAATGATTACGCATCCGTACGGCAGTGTCATGCGAAGTATGCTGGTGGCCATTTATGAACTCGGGGTTGAGGAAATCATGGTCATCGGGCATTACGGCTGCGGCATGAAAAACCTTGATTCGTCCAAATTAATCGAAAAAATGAAAGAAAAAGGTGTCACGCAGGACAAAATTGATGTTGTGGAATCGGACGGCATTG
>CAYUQC010000061.1:0-8315 GCA_964446755.1 uncultured Methanosarcinales archaeon | reverse complement strand
AAACCGCCGTCCCCTTTCAGCGCAACAATCAGCCCGTCATCAATTGCTTTTGCCGCTTCTTTTAAAGCCTCGTTGCCGGAAGCTGAGATAACGGTCTCTCTGCTGCCGCCGGAATTCTTGATTTCCGTTCCTGCCGCTTTTTCAAACGTATGAATGGGTCCGCATCTCGGACAGCACACGGGCTGCGCATGATAGCGGCGGTCATTGACATCCGTATATTCTTTTAAACAATCCTCACAGAGCGGAAACTCATCCATGGCCGTATTTCTGCGGTCATACGGCAGGTCTCGGACGGTGGTGTAACGCGGGCCGCAATTTGTACATACGGTAAAAGGATACAAGTATCTGCGGTTTTCGGGGGAGTAAATGTCGGACAGGCAATCTTGACAAACGGCCGTATCCGGCGGAATAATGGAATTGCCGGATTCGCCTGACTCACTTTCTAGAATCAAAAAACCGTTTTCAAAATCAGTTTCATTTTCCGGTAAATCAATAATATCCAATTCATCAATTCGGGAAAGCGGCGGATTTTTCGTTGTCAGATCCGATAAAAACAACTCCAAATCAGCAGAACTGCCCGCCGCCAGAATCTGAACCATATTTCCGAGATTGATGACAGAACCGGAAAGACGGTTTGCAACTGCTGTCCGGCAAACAAACGGGCGAAAGCCGACACCCTGGACGACACCTTTGACAAGCAGTTTTTGAACCGGCATGTTGACATCCCTCACAATCGTTAGGCAACCCAATCTTTTCGGATCTCTTCAAGCACCAAAGGAATCAGGCGGTCAATAGCCGCAGAGACTTCGGGACTCATTTCGGTTGTTAAATTGACTTCATCAGGATGTTTTTGAATTTCAACGCCGTAAACGACGATTTCGGGCAAACCCTGAACTTCCCGGGCAATGCCGAGAACAGTCGGGACGGAAACATCATGTGAAGACATCATCTTACCGACACCTTCACCGTCCAGCAGGTCTTCACCTTTGATTCTTAAAATCGCACCGAGATTTTGATCGCTTTTCAGCGCATCAATGATAATGATTTTATCAAACCCTTCCAAAAAACAAAGCATATCCAATCCGGAAACGCCCGCATCCATAATATCCACTTCAGGCAGGCAGGAAAGCGCCTCTGCCGGCAATCCCGAAAAATAAGAATCCGAGGGTGACAGGCCGCCTTCCAGCTTATCTTTTATTGCCGTCATTTTTTCAACCGTATGGATACCGACACCGTCGTCTCCCATCCACAAATTACCGCAGCCCATGATTCGAATTGTTTTTGAAAGTGCCATAAAATTCTCCGGCGTATTAAATTAATTAAATTCAGTCTCTATGAAATGAAATTATCAATGTTGTATAAAAGGGCTTCTAAATTCGATAAATCGAAAAAAGAGAAGCATCTGCAATAAGCCGTAAAATCAAAAAATAGAAACTTGAAACAACGTTTCAAGCCCTTGCCGCTTGTACCGTTCGGAAAAAAATCAATCGCCGCTTAGCGCCGACTGAAAAAATCAATTGCCGGTTAGCGCCGACTGAAAAAAGAAAAGGAAACAGAGGGTTTCCTTAGATTTTCCTTTTCCTTTTCAAATATCGTTAATGATGTTCTTCTTCGTCAATGACCTGAACAACCGGGCTGTCCAAATATTCTTTACCGTCGATGAAAATCGATCTCCAGTACTTGAACACTTTGGTATCGAATTCCAAAATGAATGCGTGGCAGATCAACTCGAAGATGAAGAAGTATGTCAAAGCCAAGTGGAGCCAGCGGGCAAATTCAAGGCCGTTCATGTTCAGAATCGGTGAGATCCAGCCGAAGATAATCGTCAGCCAGTGGGCAATCGGAATACCGACGATATTCCAGTCGACCTTGTAAAGAACGATTCCGGTAATGAAGATCAAGAAGATACAGATACCTTCAACAACGATGAAAATTTTGAACATCGGATGAAGCTTGGTCTTGTAGTGACCGGTGGCTTTGTTGTAGACTGTAAATTCAGGATACTTCTCCTGTCTTCCGAAGAAGTTGAGGACCATGCCCTTCAAGCGGCGGTAGTCGTCTTTGTTGAAGATGTAGCCGTAGTAGAAGTGCTTGATAACGCCTTTGACGCCGCCTTCCTGCCAGCCGTGGGAAAGAATTCCGTACGGAACCAAACACCAGTTGGTCAGAATCAAGACGGGAACCATAATCATGTGCAAAATGCGCGCGTTATGGAATGTCATGATGTCCCAGCCGAAGTAGATGTGCAGGCCGGTGAAGATCAAGACCAGCATGGCGATGGCGTGGAATGTGTGTGTCCAGCGCTCAACCCAGTTGTAACGTTCTACGGTTTTGGTTTTCTGTGCATTTTCTGACATTTAGAAAACCTCCTCAGAATAATTCGTAGTCTTTCGGAGCATTCTTTCCAGTTGCGTCAATTGTGTGGATGGCACAAGCAATACACGGGTCGTAGGAACGGCCGACATGAAGAATGGCGACAGGGTTCGTGTAATCCGGACCGCCGACATTGTCAACGCCTGAAATAGCGTTACCGACAAGTGCCTGTTCAATCGGGCTCGGAATTCCGTTTTCGTCGCGGGGGCCCAAGTTCCAGGTACTCGGAACGATGGCCTGGTAGTTCTTGGTTTTACCGGAGCTGTCTGCGGAAATCCAGTGGCCGAGTGCGCCTCTGGGTGCTTCCCAAATGCCCATGCCTCTGTTGTCTTTGGCTGCTCTCATGTCAAGCGGTTCCGCAAATTTCTTTGCGGGGTCGATATCGTTGAGGAAGTCAACAATCTTGTGCGCAATGATTGCGGTTTCATGCATGCGGGCAAGCACTCTGGTATAGACGTTTGCCGGGGACATGCCTGCACCTGCGAATGCCTGTGCGAGACCGATGATAAGCGGGTCCTGCGCGACCACCAAACGGGCAAGCGGACCGACTTCTGCGGCAATGCCGTCGTAACGCGGTGCTTTGAGCCAGCTGTATTTTTCGGTCGGGCCTGCTTCAAGGTTGATTTGTTCTGCTTTGCTGACCGGAACGGTTGTACCGTCATACGGGTGTCTGGACGGAGTGTCGTCTTCATAGAAGGCACACTCGATACTTTCCGTAATCTTGGCGGTGTCAAGGTCTTCAAACTTCAGATTGCTTGCGCGGACAACACCGGATGTGAGGAAGCGCTCGCCTGTCGGACTTGCCGGGTTGTAACCGTCCTTGGTACTGTCATAGAATGAACCGTAGGACAGGAAACACATTTTGCTGGCGTCGCTGTAACCGCCGAGTTTATCGAGTCTTAAGCTGGCCGGAAGGCCGAGGAGCTTTTCACCGACAAGTTCGGAACCGAATGCTGCAAAGAACTCAACATCTTTCCAACCGTTTTCTCTGGAGAAGTCATTGTTGGAAGACTTGTTGATTAAATCTGCAAGGTGGTCCGTCACGAATTTAACGGCTGCGTCAGGGGACTTGGCTTGGGATGTGTTGGCAATCCATGTGTCGAGCGGCACGCCGAGCGTGTAGTTCTGGACGAATTCCATGACTTTCAGGTAAATTGCTGCTGATTTTGCAATGTCTCCGAGGTCGGGCGTGCATGTGACACCGCCGGCAACGGTAACAGCCTGGTGGGGCATTTTACCGCCGAAGAGAGCAATTGCTTCCTGAAGTCTCTTTTTCTCGGGGATGGCATTCAAGTAGCCGGAACCGACCGGAACTGCTTTGCCGTCAAGCTTGTAGCTGAGCGGCGCGAATCTGCCGAGAAGTTCACCCCAAACGGCCTGGCCGGTTGCGCCCAAGTTTAAGGTGGAGCCGGTCAAAACGTCTCTGTATCTGGGGTTGGCCAAGTCGGGACCGAATAAAATGTAGATGTGTGTTGCGTGACTTGCAACGATGTTTGCGGCCTGAATGAAGTTTCTGACGGCAAGCGCATTCTGCGGGACGCTTTCTGCAACCTGGTAAAGATCGTCAAGTGCGTTTGTTGCAGTCATGGAGTGGGAAATCGGACAGACACCGCAGATTCTGGCAACGTGAAGGGAAGCGTCTCTGGGATCTTTTCCCTGAAGCATGCGTTCAAAACCGCGGAAAAGCATACCGCCGCTTTGTGCGGAGGTGATGATACCGTTGCTGTCGACTTCAGCGGACACTTTCATGTGCCCTTCAATTCTTGTTAAGGGATCAACTGTAACTTTAACCATTTTTCATCACTTCTCCTTGTTAACTCTGCGGACAGCGTGCACACCGGCTGCAACGACGGCAGCGCCGATTGCAAGGGCTGCAACGGTTCCGATGTTGACACCGAACAGAACGCCTGCGCTTTCTCTTTCAACATAGAAAGGCATGGAGCCGTTGGGGAAAATCGGTTCGACACAAGCAATACACGGGCCGCCGGCCTGCATACAGAGGCTTGTTCCGTTGTTCCATTTTCTGAGTGCGCAGTCTGCGTGGACGTACGGTGCTTTACAGCCGACTTTCCACAAGCAGCCGCCTTCTGCAAATCTCTTGTCGAGAACGCCGCGGTCATAGAAGCCGCGTCTGGGGCAGTTGTCGTGAAGCGTGTTGTTGGGCGGGTAGAAGACCTTGGGTCTGCCGTCACCGTCTAAGAGACCGCTCATGTCGTTTAAGTCAATCTTGCCAAGGAGAACAGCGGCGACGGTTAAGAAGAACCAGTCGGGGTGTGCCGGACATCCGGGAAGGTTGATAACGGGTTTGTTGCTGATACCGAGAACAGCGTTCATACCGCCTTTCTTGTTTTCGGTTTGGTTAACACCCATGAAGTCGCAGTATTTTTTGACATCAGAATCAGTAACCGTGATACCGCCGTAAGTTGCGCAGGTACCGAGCGCGATAATTGCATTTGCATTCTTGGCTGCTTTGGCATAAACATCTTTGAAGGGATGCGTGCCGATCATGTTGATTCTGCCTGTGCCGTCAGGTCCGTTTCCGATGGATCCTTCAACGACAAGGATGTAGCCGCCTGCTGCAACGAGTTCGTTTAATAAAATTTCGCCGTTTAACTCAGATGTACCAACCAATTTGCCGTCAACAAAGATACCCTGCTGCGCCAAAAGTGTCTCGTGGTAAACCAAACTGATGTTTAATTCGCTGAGTGCGTCCGCAAATTCCGGGCTGCTGCCGTTTAATGCGGATTCTGAACAGCCTGTACATTCTGCACCGTGAAGCCAAAGGACTTTTGTCTCCGGGAATGCAGCCAACGCTTCCGTTAACTGGCTTCCGTAGAGTGAAACAAAAGAAGTTGCTCCGAGGGCAGCCACCGCCTTTAAGAAAGTGCGGCGGTCAACCTTGAGAATATCAAGGTTCTTGAATTGTTCAATCATATTCAATTTTTCACTAGCCATTTGAAAACCCTCTACTGTAAACACTATAAAGTAGTAGCATCTGACTATATCCGCCATGGTGTATATAAACGTTGCCCACATTTTTAATTAAAAAACATGCAGGATTGAACCGAAAAATGACAGTTTTAAAAAACAATTTTCGATATGTCAAACAATATTTTCGGGATTTGAGAGAGCTGCCCCCCGAAATATGAAAAATATTCGACGAGCTGAAAAGATAATCCCGAATCAGTCGAACCGTTCCATTTAAATAAAAAAAGAAAGTTGACACACAAACCCTAATGATAAATAATGATAATAAAATGACGAAGAGACAAGATTAAAATGACAAATCATAAAAACGGCAAGCTCCGAAAATGAGTATGAAATATATGTCAAAAATACCGTTCCGAACAAAACGGCTATTTCAAAAGCACAGATTTATTTATAGGATGAAAGAAACGACACAATTAATCATACATAATCTTTACAGAATTCGAAAAACAGATAAAGAGAGGTCAGGAAAACATGTGTATTGCAATTCCCGGAAAAATTTCGAAAATAATTGACGAAAACAAAGCAGAGGTAGATTTCGGCGGCGTATTCAGAGAGGTGAATTTAGATCTGCTCGGCGGTTCTTCCGAAATAAACGTCGGCGATCATGTTTTGGTTCATGTCGGTTACGCGATTTCAGTGATTACGGAAGAAGAAGCCCGCTTAACCCTTGAAGCTTTTGACGAACTGCTCGCCGCTAATGAGGCGTTTGATCAGCAAGCCGGCGCATAACGGGGATAATAATGACGAAACCAGACCCGTTTGTTAAAAACCCCGTGGAAGTCCAGAAAAAACTGATTGAATCTATTGCTTCCCATTCGAAACCGGCACGGATCATGCATATCTGCGGCACGCATGAACGCACGATTGCAAAATACGGCATCCGCAGTTTGCTTCCCGAAAGAATTGAAGTTCTCAGCGGTCCCGGATGCCCCGTTTGCGTCACGCCGGATGATGATATTGATGCTGCGATTCTCTTGGCAAAAAAAGGATTGACTGTTGTCACATTCGGTGATATGCTCCGTGTTCCGGGAACGGAAGAAAGCTTATTTGACGCGCGTGCCGAAGGTGCCGATATCCGCATGGTTTATTCAATCGACGATGCCGTCAAGTTTGCCGAGGAAAATCCCGATAAAGAAGTCGTCTTCTTCTCCATCGGCTTTGAAACAACCATCCCGACCACAGCCGCTGCCGTCCGCCGCGGCCTTCCCGCGAACTTCTCGATTTATACGTCGCTCAAATTAACGCCGCCCGCAATCAACCTGCTCGTTCAGGACATCAATATCGACGCATTTATCGCGCCGGGCCACGTTGCGGTGATTACCGGAACCGTTCCGTACGAGGAATTCGCAGCCAAAGGATATCCGATTGCTGTTGCCGGCTTCGAGTCGTACGATATTCTTCTCGCCGTCAAAATGCTTTTAGACCAGCTGGAATCCGGCACTTCCGTTGTCGAGAATGCTTACATACGCGCCGTGAAAACGGAAGGCAATCCGATTGCAATCAAAATGATGAACGACGTTTTTGATGTTGTTGATGTTGAATGGAGGGGCCTCGGAATCATTCCCGAATCCGGCTACCGTTTAAAAGATAAATATAAAGAATATGATGCAGCCGTCAAATTTAAAGAAATCTATGAGGACGGTTTAAACGCGCTTCGTGAAATCCGGAGCAAGAAAAAGAAGAACTGTATCTGTGCAACCATTTTGACGGGAAAGGCAACACCGGCCGACTGTCCGATGTTTGAAAAAGCCTGCAAACCGTCGAATCCGATCGGTCCGTGCATGGTCAGCGACGAAGGCATGTGCCACAGCTGGTACAAATACTGCCGCGACTAAAGCTGCGGAGAGAGAAGAATGCATGAATATTCGTTGGCTGTTGACCTGATGGAAAGCGTTTTGACGACGGCAGAAGACAATAATGCGGAAGTCGTCAACCACATCAGTGTAAAAGTCGGCAGAATCGCGCATGTCAATCCGATGCAGCTGGAATTTTGCTTAAAATCCTTGAGTGACGGAACAATCGCCGAAAAGGCATCCTATTCATTTGAATACATTGATCCGGAAATTCAATGTGTTTGCGGTTATTCAGGCAAGCCGAATGAAACAAAAGATGAAACGGATATGCTGGAATATCTGGTTTCGCTGGTTTGCCCGCTTTGCGGGAGAAATGTGGAAGTAATCGGCGGAACGGAACTTGTCGTTGATTCGATTGACATTGATTAAAATTATTGAGAATAACACAGATTGTGCAAATATAAATAAAAACAAAACATAATAAAAACAAGAGGGATAAAATGTGGAATGCTTTTTTGGCAACGGGACATATTATTAACATCGGTCATGATGTATTCAAAGAAAACAGAAAGCTGGCCGATAAAAACCGCGAGGTTCTTAAAAAATCAGGCGTTTTCTCCGTCAATATTATGGGCGCTATCGGCTCCGGCAAGACGACACTCATTGAGGAGGCGATCAAGGCGCTCGGCGAAAAATACAAAGTTGCTGCCATCGCAGGTGACGTGATTGCCGACATGGATGCCGCCCGCTTTGAGAAGCTCGGCATCAAAACAATTCCGGCTAATACCGGAAAAGAATGCCATTTGGACGCGCATATCGTGAATGATCTGCTCAAGAAGAATGATTTGAGCGGTTATGACGTTTTATTCATTGAAAATGTCGGCAATCTCATCTGCCCGACCGACTTTGATCTCGGCGAAGATATGAAAATCGTTGTCGTCAGCGTCAGTGAAGGCGATGACATCATTTTAAAACATCCGGTAATTTTCAAAACATCGGACTTGGCCGTAATCAACAAAATCGATATTGCCGAAGCTGTCGGTGTGAACCCCGAGACCATGGTCCGCGATGTCAAATCGCTGAATGAGAAAATCCCGGTTCTTTTAACTTCCAAAAAACAGGAAGAAACCGTGACCGCATGGGTAAAAACCATTGAAA
>CAYUQC010000060.1:0-8834 GCA_964446755.1 uncultured Methanosarcinales archaeon | reverse complement strand
TTTACCGAAACATCAGGTCACATATCAGTCAGGGAAAAAACTCCCGACTTCATTATAGATGAATTTGATCTGCGAATTTGCGCCGCAATAAATCGGCGAATTGCGCGGAATACAATATTAAGCTGACATTGTATTTAAGAATTTTGACCGAAAAGTCAAACTTCAAAAAAGCACCGGACAAATAAAATCCGTACTCATTTTACGTATGATTCTAAATTGAAAATGTCAATCTTAGTCAATCTGACTCGCTTAGAGTTATTCAGACTGAGCGAATCCAAAGAATATCACATTTTGTATATAAAGGTTGCGACTGTGCATGAAAAAACAATCTAAAAGTCACGAATGATAGAGACAGACTTCTGTCGGCAAAATAAGCAAACGGCACAACATTTAAACGGGAAAACAATATTCTTACATAAAAATCCGCAACTATAATTATATAATAAGATATTTAAACTTCATAAAAAAGGAAAGGAAAAATAATGGCTGCATACAACAATAACAGAAACGGAAGAAGAGGACCTGCGCCCCCGGAAGGAGAACAGGTTGTTCGTGTCAGAATCCCCAAAAAAGAAGAACGTGAAGTATTGGCGATTGTTGAAAGTTTGCTCGGCGCAAACCATTTAAAACTCAGATGTATGGACGGTGTCGTCCGTATGGGACGCATTCCGGGATCCATGAAAAAGAAAATTTGGATTCATGAAGGGGATGTTGTGATTGCGGTTCCCTGGGACTTCCAGGATGAAAAGGCCGACATCATTTGGAAATACACACGTCCTCAGGTCGACTGGCTGGACAAAAAAGGTTATTTGAGAACATAAATTCTCAAATGATTACACTTAATTTTATTGACATTCGTTTTTCAGATTGCAAAGGATGCTGTTTAAAGCAGCATCGAATCAGCTCCAACCCGATTTTTAAGGTGCCCGCATGAGTCAAAAAAAGATGGATAAACAGATGAAACAAATCGAAGATAAGCGCGCCAAAGGCCGTATCTTTAAAAAAGATTCATCATTTCTCAAAGCTGAAGAAAATGTATTCGATGTCCCGACATTGAAACTGCTGTACTCTTTCGCCAACAAAGGAATTATACATGAACTCGGCGGCTCCATCAGCACAGGAAAAGAAGCAAATGTCTTCTATGCAACCGGAAACGAAGGCGAAGTTGCCGTTAAAATTTACAGGATCAATTCAAGCACATTTAAAGCGATGGATCCGTACATCCTCAAAGACCCGAGATTCACCCACATCCGCCACAGCCGAAAAGACATTATTTTTGCATGGACGCAGAAAGAATATCAAAACCTGCTGCGGATCGGTAAAGCCGGAATACGCGCACCGCGTCCCGTCACATTTGACAGGAATATTTTAGTGATGGAATTCATGGGAAAAAACGGGATTGCCTATCCGTCTTTGAAAGATGTAAGAATGGATGATGAAGATGCGCGCCTTTTTTATGACCAGATTGTCGAAAACATGCGGCGAATGTATGTCCGCGCTTCTTTGGTGCACGCGGATTTAAGCGAATATAACATTTTAATTGATATTGAAAAGGAAGAAGCTGTCATCATCGATGTCGGGCAGGCCGTCACGTTAAACCATCCGAATGCGCGCGAATTTTTAACCCGCGACATTGAAAATATCAAACGTTTCTTTAAAAAATACGGCATTGAAGAAACAACGAAAGAAATTGCGGAACGGATCAAACAGAAAAAAGAGGAAGATACAATTATCGAACCGGATCCGGAAGATGCCGTGAAAATTGATGCCGGCGAAGAAAAAACGGATGAAAAAGAAACAAAGGAAGAATGAAAATGACCCAATTTGTCAAAGTTCCCAAAGAAAGAATCGCAGTGATTATCGGCCCGAACGGCGCGGTCAAGAAACAGATTGAAGAAGCAGCCAAATTAAAACTGGAAATAAACAGTGACGACGGCCGTGTTGAGATAAAAGATGAAGAAGATCCGGTCGCCGGCCTGCGCGCAATGGAAGTTATTAAAGCGATTGCACGCGGATTTTCACCCGAAAAAGCAATGGAACTCTTCTATGAAGATTTCTTAACATTAGATATTATTGATTTATCGGAAGCAGCGTCAACTCCGAAAGAATTGGCGCGCCTGAAAGGACGGATTATCGGCCGCGAAGGGAAAACCCGGGAAATCGCTGAAAGACTCATCAACGTCAAGATTTCGGTTTACGGAAAAACGGTCAGTGTCATCGGCTTTCCGGAACAGACAACAATTATCAGAACGGCGGTTGACATGCTTATCAACGGCGTCAATCACGGAACCGTTTACAGTTTCCTTGAGAAAAAGCACGACGATTTGATTCGCGCGCAGATGGATTCGATTGAATACATCGAAAATGAAGAAGAATAATTTATTCTTCTTTTTTCTTTTATTTCGGATTATTCCTCATCGTCGTCATCATATTCCAAAATCATTCTGCCGTCTTCATCAGTTCTCAAACCGGCACCCGGCAAAAATGATCCGCGTCCTCTTTTAGCGATGATTTGATGCCCGTCCCAAACAACATCGCCGCGCGACAGTGTCATCCCCGGAAAAATGCCGTCCATTCCTTCGTAAGGCGTCCAGTCACAGTGAGTATGCAGATTTTTTGATTTTATCGGAGCCGTTTTTTTCGGGTCAAACAAAAGCAAGTCGGCGTCATATCCTTCAGACATTGATCCTTTACCGAGACGGTCCAGTCCGAAAATGCGGGCGGGATTGCGGCTGGTGACCTGAATCACACGTTCCAGGGAAAATAAATTTTTGCGGACGGCGGCCAGCATGAGCGGCATCAGCGTTTCCACCCCGGGAACGCCGGACGGCGCGGACCGCATGGGCACATCCTTCTCGTAATGCATATGCGGCGCGTGGTCAGATGCGACAGCATTGATCAAACCGGAATTAAGTGCATGGATCATATAAGCGGCATCCTCAGGGGAGCGCAGCGGCGGATTCATCTTACCGAGCGTTCCGAGCCGGTTATAATCCTTGGTTGACAAAAACAGATGATGCGGTGTCACTTCACAAGTGATTCTGCCTGCGTTTCCGATGGTTGAAAATTCTTTTTGTGCTTTTGAGATCAAGGAAACGGCCTCCGGTGTACTTGTATGACAAAAATGAAGTTTTGCGGGAACCGCGGCGTCTTTATTGATTTGGATGCAGTCGCGCACGGCAATTTCTTCGCACTCGTTCGGCCGAATCCGGGAATGTACATCAATACCCGTGTCGTTTTTGAGAAGTTCTTCATTCATCAGACGGATTGCTTCGTCTTCGGCGTGAATGCAGGCCAAAGCGTCCAGCTCGCCGATTTTTGAAAGCGCATCCCCCAATGTATTGTTACTGATATTCAGTCCGCCGGTTGATTCCGCCATGAAAATTTCACCGAAAACACTGATTCCGAGACGCCAAATTTCTTTGAGCTTATCGACATTATTTGTCACGCCGCCGTTGATCCCGAAATCAATAACGGATTTCTTTTGAGCGTGTTTGAGCTTGAGAGAAAAACCGGCTTTGTCAATAACAGGCGGAAGCGTGTTGGGATGTTCCAAAACCGTTGCGATACCGCCGGCTGCAGCCGAACAGGAGCCGGAATGCCAGTCTTCTTTATAAGTCAATCCGGGGTCCCTGAAATGGACATGCCCGTCAATGCTGGCCGGAATAACAACCATCTTCTCGGCGTTAATCAATTCATCATAAGAAGAAATACGGAATTCCCTGGCAATTCCTTTAATCTTGCCGTCTTCGATTAAAATTTCAGCCGGAACCAAGCGGCTGTCTTCAAGAACACGGGCATTTTGAATCAGAACATCAGGCATAAACCCACATTGTCTTTAAACTTAAATAAACTTCACCCGCGGCCAAAATAAAATATAAAAAAAAGTAAAATTGTTTAATCAGAAATCAGAGAAGGTTCGCTGCGGCTTCTTTTTACTGCCGTCCCTCGGAGCAGCCTGTTCGGAAGCTTCTTCCGCGGCGGCAACCGGAACACTCTCAGGCAACTTGTCAGAATCGGATTCCCCGTCTTCAAATTCGTCCGATAAATCACCGGAAAAGGGTTCCGAAATATCTTCGGCGGCTTCTTCTTTGTAAACAGGCACTTTCGACGGACCGGTGTCTTCAAAGATATCCGGCCCTTTCGGTGCGGCGGAAGAATCAATTTTATTGGAAGCCACATCCGAAACCGAGCGAACGACAGGATCATTTTTGAAAACGGGCTCGGAATCAGCGAAATCAAACAATCCTTTTTGCTGATACTTGTCCAGCGAGCCCCCGTCCACGCCGAAAACTTCCAAAATGCGTTCCACAGGCGGCAGAATTTGTTTTTTAATGTAATACTCCGTATCCAGCGGAACATTGTGTTTCAAAACATATTCAGGGTCTTCGGCGCGCTCGACAAACAATCCTTTGCCCGAGATAATCACGAACGGAACACGCGTTCCGATAGGCGTTGAAATCCCAGTACGGGCTTTGATTTTTTCAACAACCGTTAAATGCGGCTGTTTGTTTTTGTAATTGTCCGTTTTCTTGGAATAATTCTTTGTGAGAATCAATTTATTAATAAAATCGGGATTTTCCTGCAAATTTAAATTGCGGAGGTCACTGGTAACGGACCGGACATATTTGACCGCCTCATCCACATTACCTTCCATCAAAACCAATTCCAAGACGCGCGATAATGTATCGGATGTCAGTTCACACCAGTCACGGCGAACTGTTTCCATTCCTTTGACTTTAATTTTATCCGTCCACCCTGAGCCGCCGCGCTCAAAGAGCCATTGAGCATACCGCTTCTTGGCAATCAAAACAGCGCGTCTGGCCACCGCTTCAAACTCAAGCTCCATCGGCGCCGGCAGTGAAGCTGTGACGATAGCCGCCGTCCTTGACCCGACCAATGCGGCATCATCCAGCGTAAACTGTTCGGGTGTAAACTCCTCCCCCGTTTCGGCGGAACAATGCATGAAAACGCTGTCCGTATCACCGTAAACAACGGAAAGCAAAACAATCTTAACATCACCGTTAATCACGGCGGAATCCAAATCGGATATATTTCCGGAATCAAAGTCCGCTTCAACGGTTTTCCCGTCCGCTTTAAACCGGCCTTTCATCTCATTTTCGAGCAAAGCCTGGCCTTCATAAAGATAAATTTTACCGATTTCCTGCGTGATGATCCGTTCCGTGTTGATAATATTCTCACGGCCGATGCTTGTGACGGAACTTGCCATGGCCATACTGTAAAGGCGGGCGCGGGCGTAACCGGTGTAACCGTAATAACTGTTCAGCAGAATTTTAAGCGCCATCTGCGTGGCATCAAGCGCACGGATTTCAGATTCGTCCTGTGTCTGCTTCATCATTTTTTTGGTTTCCATCCGGCGATTCAGTAAATCTTCCAGAATGGACGGCACGATGCCTTTGACAATGCGCTGCTTAACGAAAATTCCGCCGGTCGGCGTCACTTCAACATCATTTTCCGTGAGACCGAGAGATTCAAAATCGCGCTTGTCATTGATGATTGTTGTGTAGCACAGATTATGCGCCATCATAATCGTCGGATAAAGTGACTTATAGTCGAGAATAATGACATTTTCATGAAGGCCGCGGACCGGATCTAATACGGCGCCGCCTTTGAGCTCTTCTTCTTCATCGCGCTCTTCGTAGGCTTCACCGTCGGGCTTCGCCGGCATCACGCGGGCGTGTTTACCGTATTCTTTGAGCATGACCTGCTCGACCATGGAAGTCTGCCCGCCGCTGAGTGTTTCCTGTACGACGGAATTTGTAATGCGCGCCAAAGCAACATATTTATCTAAAATTTTCAAATGCAGCAACAACTCGATGGCCAGTTCCGAGTCGCGGCGCGAATAATTAATGAACTGCGCCAGCTTTTCGCCGTTATCCGCCCAATACTTTTCCATTTCCGCGGCGGGAACATCCAGCTTTTCGCGGCCGAGCAGTTCTTTGGCGGCGTTCCGAAGCGTGTATTGCTTCAAACTGAAATTTCGGCGGATCAGCGGCAAAACGTCGGCAACGATGCGGCCGGTAATTTCCGTTTTGACAGTCAGGCCGAATTTTTTGGAAAAAATCGGACTGTTGTCCCGTGCAATTCCGGTTCTTATCGCAGCGCCTTTTTTCTTCAGAACGTCGGCGCGGCGGAGCAAATAGGTAATATCGAAATCCGAGATATTGTAACCGGTAATAAAATCAGGGTCAAATTGATTGATGACTTCAAATGTTTTGGCAAGAAGCTCATTTTCGTTTTCCAGCCAAATCGTATCGCCGTCGGCGTCATTCGTTTCATAATCAAATCCGTCGGGTTTGGGTTTTCCGACATAAACAAGCGTTTTCTTGCCGTTCCAGGAGGGTTCAAACGCGAAACTGACCAGAATGACGGGTGATTTTTCGGGCGTCGGCATGTTGCCGCCGTCGGGCAGACACTCAATATCAAAAGAAAGATAACGCAGCGGCGCATTAGAAATGCGGTCAAGCGGCGTTACGGATTTGGTGCAAATAACCGTATCCGCTTTGACGGGGATTTCTTTTAAGAAATGCTCGCGGTCTAAAGAGGGGTCTTCTTCGGCACCCACCCATTGGAAACCGCCGATATCCATATCAACCAAAAATCGATTACGGAACAAGATGTCACTTTCAAAAAGCGCGACAACACCCGGCAATTTCGCGACATCGTCACGGATTTCGGGAACGTTTTTGGGGGCCTGAACAATAATTTTCAGATAAGGTGACGTTTGGGTTTGATAACCGACGGGGCCGTAGCGCTCGACGATTTCGACGCGGACAATTTGCGGAAACTTATCCGTCAGCTCCTTTTGGGTTTCCTCGGGCTTTGTGCTTTCGGCATAGAAAAACGGTTCAAATCCGGGAACGAGACAGCAGACGCTTTTGCCGTCGTCGCCTCTGCCGAAAAGCCGAATCACCGGCTCGTCTTCGCCGATGAGTTTGTAATCTGCGTCAAGAATCTGAAAATTCATATCGGCATATTAACTCGTTTAATTTAATATATCCTTTTTGGATTAAAAAAGAAAAAGAAATTATTTTTTATCATTTTCTCTTTGATCTTTATTTTCGTCTTTGCTTCGCTCTTCTGATTCCTGATTCCTTTGCAAGATCGTATATTGAATTTTATAAATCGAAACGGGTAATTCTCTTAAAATCAAATTTTCACTTTTCAGCAACGCTTTAGCTTCATTCTTTAATTCCTTGCGGGAAATATGTGCTGCACCTTCCGCAAACACTTTGGTTGTTTCGATAAATTTCAAAACATCCGGAATCGTATTTTCGCTGTCCAGTTTTCCATAGCGGTTAACCGTATCCAGCATTGAAAATAAAGAATTATGAATGGCAAAAATTTCCGAATGTATATTTTCATTGTCAGACTCTTTTGCCAACGCTTCGATATTTGCCCGAACGGCTTCCGCTTCCTGATAAAGAGGAGAATAATATTTATCCAGCTGATCACGGAAATATTGAATTTCCAGAAGAATGGTTTTTTCGGTCGGGTCGTCTGAAGAAATTTCCAGATTCCGCTTGGCGTAATACAACGAAATGACGGCACCGATAATTGTGATGAACGTCAGAACCGCTTCAAACCGGACTGTATTCCTCAATTCGATATCGAAAATCAGGAGCAGATAAGAATACATAAAAATGCCGAAAAGACCGACAGCGATGGTAAATGAATAAAGGCCGATAATCAGGTAGGCGTAAACGGATCGCTTGTTATTGTATCTGAAAAGCAGATAAACCGAAAAAACCAAAACAAATAACAGAAGAGCAAGAGATATCAAGTAGTAATACTGCGGCCAACCGAAAACGCCGATAATCGAAAAATTCAGCAAAGCAAAGACAGCTAAAACAAACAGCAGGGATCCGAGAATCAAATTTTTATAAAAATCGGGCGGCCGCGCAAAAAAAGCGGATTGATTGTGAATATTATCCATAAAATCACTGAACGGTGGATATAAGGAATTAAATATATTAATTTATTGATAATAAGATGCAGGTAATTTCCGGATTTGAAAATGATAATCTTGTGACAAACTGTTTCAAAAACATAATCCCATTCATACAAAGTATTTGCATTACCCATTCAGCGACAGAAAATATATTTATCAGAAAAATCGATAACGGATTTATTCTCCGTGTATAAATGAGGAAATACCATGAATTTCAGCCAGATAAAAGAATTCTTTGAAAACGACAAATTTGCAAAAACAACCGGCGCCGTTATTGACAAAATTACGGATAACGAAGTCACATGCATCTTAGATTATGATGAGAATCATTTAAATGCGGCAGGAACAGTCCAAGGCGGCGCGATTTTCACATTGGCTGATTTCGCCTTTGCCGTTGCCTGTAATTTGGAAGATCTGAAAAATGATAATGATGCGATTACAGTCAGTCAATCGAGTCATATCATTTTCTTCAAACCTGCAAAAGGGAACAGATTGATTGCCAAAACGACCTGCATACAAAAAGGGAGAAAGGTTTCTGTCTACCGTATGGAAATCACAGACAATTCAGGCACACAAGTTGCGGAAATGACCGGAAATGCCTACAGAATTGTCAAGGAAATTGAGTAACGGTTTGAATAATAAAAGGTGCCCGGAGCGCACTTTGACTTAAGTGTTCAATACCTGCAGCATTATACATCAATAAATATAATTAATAGCGAAATTTATATACAAACGTTTCATTTTTTTTCTTTCTTATTTTCTTCTTCATCTTTATACTCTTTCATAGCTCTTCTTGCGCCCTCTTTAGAAGCAGAAGTTATGATACTCATAACAGCAGCTATCATTCCTACCATTAATAAAG
>CAYUQC010000059.1:0-9685 GCA_964446755.1 uncultured Methanosarcinales archaeon | reverse complement strand
ACGAGTCAAATAATGAAGAGAGGGAAAATCCTGTCATAAATTAAAACCTGTAAACCTTTTCTGTAATCTTTTAGTCAGTACGGCGCATTCCGCCGACATTTTGCTGTTCAAATAGTAATATCAATCCGTGTCATTCCAGTGACGGATGCCGTAAATCATGCACCAGATCGCCCCTAAGAAACACAGAAGGTAAGCCGCCAGAATCAGCGGGTCCGGAATTCCGAGAATCATTTTACCAGTCCTGTTTTATTAATATCGGCAAAGCCGAATTTAAATTTCAGTATAAACGGAGTCATGATATTAAAAGCAGAAGCCTGCCTTCATATATGCGGAGTGTGCCAAACAATACCATGCCATTTGATAGCATGATACATATTCACAATATATAAAGATTATGTTGGAACGCAGGAATGAAAATAAGGGAAAAGGAGAGTATTACAAAAAAACGAATTTGTAGCAAAAGATAAATAAACATACCAATTATTTATGATTTGCATTTTACGGGAGACTTAGTTATGCATATTTCAGAAGGAGTTCTGCCGGTATGGGTTTTAACTGCCGGATGGATCATATTAATTATATTACTGATTATGACGCTCGCATGGAGCCGGAAAAGACTCGGAAATATTTCCGAAAAAATTCCGCTCATTGCGGTTGTAACGGCGGCTTTTTTCGTTGCCTGTTTGTTCAGAGTGCCGGTACCGCCGACATCTCTTCATTTGGTTCTCAGCGGACTGGTCGGCATATTACTCGGACCGCTGGCGTTGGTTTGTATTTTTGTCGGGCTGCTTCTTCAGGCCTTGCTGTTTCAAAACGGCGGGATTACGGTTCTCGGCGTCAACAGTGTTGTCATGGGATTACCGGCTGTTTTAGCATGGTTTGTATTTAAGGCGCTCACCCAAAAGACGAATACGGCAGTTTCCGCAGGAGCAGCAAGTGTTTTTTCGATATTAATTTCAACGCTTCTTTTAGCGGCTGTCTTTTTAGCGGCCGGCATCAACTTCGGCAGTCTGAATGCATTGGCAGATTATGCATCTGGAATTCCGGTGCTTTCATCCGTTGTTTCCGTTCTGGCTCATTCGACGTTCGGCCTGACAGTATTTCTGCTGCTTTTAATGAATTTGCCGTTGATGATTATTGAAGGAATTATCTGTGCCTTTATTGTACCGTTTATTGAAAAAGTAAAACCGGAGATGTTAGAAGAGAGAAATAAAACAGGAGAATAAACCGGATAGGAGCACGAAAATACAAACTCTGTTCACCTTAAAGCCCCGGGAAGACATCTTACCTTGAAGGATTAGATATATTACCAGATTAAAAATCCTTATAAACAAATATCAGCATTAAATGGAAAAACTCAAATTAAAATGATTTATTGAAAAATTTGAGCCTTCATTTATTAATTACTTGATTAGAAAGAAAGGTAAATTTAATTTAAATCTGTGATATTTTTAAGGAGTCAGAATATGCACATTTCAGACGGGATTCTTCCGACGTGGGTTCTTGCGGCCGGTTGGATATTAACAATCATTTTGCTGGTTATCAGCATCGCATGGAGTAAAAAACAAATCGGAAATTTGACCGAAAAAGTACCTCAAGCTGCAGTGATGACGGCAGCGCTGTTTGTTGCCTGTATGTTCAGAATTCCCGTGCCTCCGACCTCCTTGCATCTGATGTTGGCCGGCCTTGCCGGAATCATGCTGGGTCCGTTGGCATTTGTTTGTATTTTTATCAGTCTGCTTCTTCAGGCCATTCTGCTTCAATTCGGCGGTATCACCGTTCTCGGCGTCAACACCCTTTTGATGGGCGTTCCCGCATTGTGCGGATATTTGATTTTCACAGTCTTGTCCAAAACAAAATCTCCGTCCTGGCTTTCGGGCGGTGTGACCGGTTTTATTGCCGTGGCAATTACAACAATTCTGCTCGGAATTATTTTCTATGTCTCAGGCGTGGACTTCGGCAGTTTGGGTGCGATGCTTGACAGAGTTTCAGGCATACCGGTTCTTTCAAATATCGCCGATGTACTGCAAAGTACACCCGGGCTTCTGACATTCTTTATGATATTCCTGATGAACATTCCGCTGATGCTTGCCGAAGCCGTTATCAGTGCTTTTATCATACCGTTTATCGAAAAAGTCAAACCTGAAATGCTTGAACAATATCAAGCAAAGAAATTAAAAAATGATTGAACTTAAAGGAGAGAACAAATGATTCAAAAGAAATTAAAATATTTGGCAGCCGTATTTTTGGTTTTAATTCTGTCGGCCGCGCCCGCAGCTGCCCACGGGGTCTACATGAGTTGGGAGACGGACGGAAGCAGTATTTCGACGCATTCTTATTATCAGGGAAGCGTCCCGATGGTCAACTGCAGCGTCACTGTTGAAGCGCTTGACGCTTCGGGCACGGCAACACCGTACCTCACCGGCCGAACCGACGCGAACGGCGATTACAAGTTTAATATCAAAGACGGTGTGTCCTCTTATCGCGTTAAAGTGGTCGAAGGCGAGCATGCCGTTTCAAAGAAAATAGATATTCAAACAACTTCCGGAAACGGATCCGGAAATTCAAGCACAGGAAACAATCCGATTTTCGGAACCGAAGGACCGTCCCTTTTTACAATCGGCGCCGGCCTCGGCTGGATTGTCGGTATTGCCGGCATCATTCTGTACCTGCAGGCGCGTAAAATGAATAAAGCCAAGTGAGCAAAAGAAATAATATTGAAATATCCGTAAGTAAAATCAAAGAAGGATAAAGTGGAAGCAATGGACCATCCGGGAATCGATTCATATTTGTATGCCAAAAACTCGATGGTCCACCGCATGAATCCGATGACAAAAGTGGTGGCGGTTTTGATACTGGTCATTTCCGCAGCCGTCGTGAAAGATATTTATATGGCGCTTTTCGCGCTTCTGCTTTCCTTCATAATGATTCTTGCCGCAAAACTGCCGGTCACATTTGTGATCCGAAGAATCTGGTCTCCGTTTTTATTTATTCTCATTTTTGCGGCGGCATTGCTTCTCAGCAGCGGCGAAGGTGAAATTCTTTGGTCCGCCGGTTTTTTGGATATTACAAAAGAAAGCGCGATGGACGCCGCGTTGATTCTGATTCGCGCCACGTCTGCTATTATCATGCTGACCGTTTTGCTGGCAACAACACGTTTTGATATGATCGTTAAAGTTCTGTATGACCTGAAAATGCCGGTTTTTCTGCTTCAGATTTTAATGTTTTCTTACCGGTATATTTTCGTATTTTCGGAAGAGCTGGAAAACATGAAAAATTCGATGGCTTCGAAAGGATTCCGCCCGAAACTTTCCATGCGCATGTTGTCATCCGTATCCAATATGCTTGCCATGCTCCTGATAAAAAGTTTCGAACGCGGCGATGATGTTTACCGGTCCATGGTTGCAAAGGGATATACGGGAAAGCCGACAATCATCACAAAAAACAAAATGCAAGCCAAAGATTATGTATTTGTCTCGGCAGCCGTTCTCACCGCGCTTGCGATTCATATCCCCTCGCTGATTCAAACAGGCATATTCAATCCGATTATCGGATGAACGGAGTAAAAAAATGACAGAAGAAATATATGAAAAATCAGCAACAGAAAATATGCCTGATGAAAAAGAAAATCCCGTTCTTTCCGTTAAGAATCTGACTTACCATTATCCGAAAAATAAACTCGCATTGGAAGACGTTTCCTTTGATATTTATCCCGGCGAAAAGGTGGCGGTTGTCGGTCCGAACGGCGCCGGAAAAACGACCCTTTTCCTTCATATAAATTCAACCATTAAAAGCAGGGGTCATATTTTTATCAACGGCAAAGATGTCGCCGACATGAATCCGACCCGGCGCGTTAAAGAAGTCGGCATTATGTTTGCCGACCCTGACAACCAGCTGTTCATGCCGACCGTTTTCGATGATGTCGCGTTCGGCCCGCTCAATCTCGGGCTCACCCCGGAAGAAGTGACGCAGCGGGTGGAAGAGGCGATGAAAATGACCGGGATCGCGGACCTGAAAACACGTGTTCCGCATCATCTCAGCTTGGGACAGAAGAAAAAAGTCGTTCTGGCTTCCATCATTTCGATGAAACCGAAAATTCTCGTATTGGATGAGCCGACGGCAAATCTGGATCCGAAAAGCAAGCGCGATGTTTTGGAAATTGTCAACAAACTCAATGCTGAAGGCATGACAATCATTATTTCAACCCACGACGTGAATCTGCTTTCGGAATTGGCCGACAAAGTTTACGTCCTAAACAAAAAGATTATTGAAACCGGAACACCGAGAGACATTTTCTCCAACCCGAACCTTCTGGAAGAAAACAATTTGGAAGCTTCCGATATTTTCAAATTCTTCCAATTGCTGACAAGCATCGGCTTTGACTGTGAAGAACTGCCGCTGTCATTCGATGAAGCGGTGGATGAGATTTTCAAGCAGATTGAAGAAGGCGGCGGACACATTCATCTGCACTCGCACGGACATTCCCATGAAAGTATGATTAAGCTGCGGCGGACATTCCAGCAAAGAATTGAGAGAATAGATAAAGAATAAAATCTGGCGGCTGATTTATTCGCAACTTTTGTGCGGTACATCTTAAAAAAAGAAATGAAAGGTCAGTCGATAATCATCGATGACATATCACCTTTCATTTCGGTTGAAATCAATTTTTTGACTTCTTCATATTCCAATCCCCGGCCAAGCAGCCACATTAATTTGACAAAAACCGCTTCCGTCAGCTGGTCAACCGCTTCGGCAACACCCGCTTCTTTCATGGCAAGGCCTGTTTCATATGTGCCGAGTGCCGTTCCGCCGTTAATACACTGGGATGTGACAACGACGGGAATCTTTTTTGCAGCGGCTTTTTGAAGCGACGGAATCCAGTCATCGGAAACGTGTCCGAGGCCGACGCCTTCGAGGACGATTCCTTTGTATCCTTTTTCAATATAATAATCAAAAATTGCGGGATCCGCGCCGGGAACGAATTTAACGACGGCGCATTTTTCTTCAAGCGCGGGTGTGATTTTAAGTTCGTTTTCACCGCGTTTGGCATACGCCGTGAAATCGGAAAGGAAAGTGAGTTCGCCCGTAAAATAATCCATATTCGCGATCGGGAACATATTGATTGATTTGAACGTATCGCGGCGGGAAGTATGCATTTTGCGTGCTTTGACGGCGCGGTGAAGCGAACAGAAATCGTCGGACATGGAGCCGTGCATGACAATGAGGACTTCGGCGATGTCACCGGCAGCCGCGCGGGCGGCGCACATGAGATTCATATGGTTGTCGCTGCTCGGGCGGTCGGGACTGCGCTGAGAGCCCGTAAAAATAATCGGAACGGGCGTCTCAATCATGTAAGCGGCGGCGGCGGCAGAATATGTCATCGTGTCGGTGCCGTGCGTGACAATAATACCGTCGGCACCGGCTTTGATTTCATCATAAATGACCTGCGCCAGCTCTTTCCAGTTTACGGGTTTCATGTTTTCGGAAAGAAGACTGAAAACATCGCGGATTTTAAAATCGGCAAATCCTTCGAGTTCGGGCACTTCAAGAAGCAAATCCTCTCCCGTAAAAGTCGGCTGAACCGTTCCGGTCTCGGTGTTCACGTAAGAGGCGATTGTTCCGCCGGTTGTAATAATTGTGATTTTTTTACCGGACGGCGTGATTTTAATGCCTGCCCCCTTGGCGGTATTTCTGACAACCTGTTTCGGAACTTCGGGCGGCGCGGCAACGGGCGGCAAAAGCGTCACTTGAACGTCATCCTCCAAAAATCCGGCAACATATCCGCCGCCGACCATTTTAAGCGTGATATAACCGGCATCGCCCGGAATCACGTGGCCTTCATAAAAAACGCCGTCCTTTTCGACTTTGACAAAATCTCCTGCTTTAACTGCCATGAATTTTCCTCACACGGTTTTAAAAATTGATAAAGGATTCAAAAAATGAAATAAATTTAATTTAAAATTATTACTGTAATACATAAATGCTTTTAATAAACGTGTTATTAAACCTTTTTGATAATCATTTTTTATGACAATTCGAAGTCCGATAACATTCCTGAGATGCTGCTTTAAGAACGGCATATATAATAATTCTATTGTTTTGACGGAAAATAAAAAAGAAATGCTTTCAAAAGAAAGCATAATAATCCTGCCGCATCCGAAGGGATTACAGCCGAAATCAGCGCGGATCATAATGTTTACGGAACGGATGATGCCTGCCGCATTTATCCTTGAATTCAGAAAAATCCCGCTCATCAAAATCCGAACCGTCTTTTCTTTCACCGCCGCTGCATTCATACCGGCCGGCAAAGAAACTGAAAAATTTCTCTCTTCGGGGGTCTTCGCCGAACTCACCGGTCTTCTTTTCCAGAGCGGTGATAAGCCGGTCAAGATATTCGCTTAACTGTGCCTGCTCCTCCGCATTCAGGCAATTGAAGAGATCGTCATCTACGGACTCGGATTGAGCTGCCGCTTTTTCACCTTCTTCCGTCAATTGAACAATCATTACCCTTCGATCCTTTTCCGAAGGTGTTCGCGTGATTAAACCGTTTTTCTCCAGTTTGCTCAAAAGTTCACCCAAAGACTGCGGCCGCATATCCAGCAGATAAGCCAGATCCTTTTGGCTGATTTCCGGCTGCATCTTCAATAAAGAAAGAACGCGGCCCTGTCCGCGGCGCGGGTCTCCGAACAATCCGTGTTCCCGGCGGACATGGTGCCCGTAACGGTGCATCAGCATAGCCAAGCGGAAAAACTGCTCGCGTATATCGTCACTCTGTTCGTTTCTCTGTTCACTCATAATTTTTCCTCCGAATTTAATACCTGTCTGCGTTTCTGCATATTCTTCAAATTTTTTCAACCACATCATTGGAGGGATGTGACTTCCGCGGTCATCAGGAGCGGTGATTCGATATCATTAATCCAATCATATTCGGAAGGATTCAAAACGCCGACAGTCTCTTCGTCGGGCGTCTTCTCCAGCGCATCACTTCCGCAGCACGGGCAGCTGATATTGTCGGGGGACGGAACGCGGCGGAATCCGGTTGTAAAACTCTCATCAAAAACGTTTTTGCATGTTTGGCACTTATAATTTGACATATTTTAACTTCCGTTGCTTTTTTTATATTTTTTAAAAATTTTTAAATTTCAGCTCGTTTTCATTATTCTTTTGTTTTTGTGGCAGCATCAGGCCTTTTCATTCATTCTCAATCAACCGCATCACCGGTTCGTGAAAGAAGTACTGTCCGCGAGCAAGCCATTCAAAACGCGGGCGCATTCATTAGACAGTCTCTTTATCAGTGTTTCCGACTTCACGCCCGACAGGCGGTCATAAAGACAGTCGGCAATATCGGTATAACCGGACCCGCAGGCCAAATCAAACAGCTCCCATTGCTTTTTTTCACTGACATAATCCAAGATATAAAGCAGGGAACGCAGCTGTTCATTTTTGACCATATGTTCGGCCATTGCGTCCGCGTTGAAACTGTCCGGTAAATGTTCCAGAATCAAAGATACAAAATCATCCTTTTGGTGGTTGCAGGCGATTTTTAAAAAGCTCTTTCGAGTTTCAACATCGGCTGAAACAATCAAATCTCTGAAATCATCGATTCTGTTTTCTCCGTAAGCATACAGAAGCAAATCATCGACGGACGGGCAGTAACCGGAGTCAGAAAGCACATCCGGCCAAGTTTCGTTTAAATCGACCGTATGCGGGAACGGATTATGCTCGCAATCAAACGGTGAACACCATGCCGGATCGGAAACCTCATCATACCCCGCAGTTTCCATATGTCGTTCTGTATTTTGTACCAGCAGTCCGAGCAAACGGTTTAATTCGTGTTTCTCATCTTCATTGAGGCAATCAAACAAGCCGCCATTTTCAGGAAATCCTGAAAAAACGGCGCATGATTGGTTCAGCAGCGAATACAAGTGAGTCAATTGCTTCGCCGGTCCGGTGTCGGTTCCGGAATTATTCATCATATTCATATCTCCTTAAACGTGTAAATTTAAAGAAGGCGCCTTATGGAAAGGTACCTTACTAATTGGAGAATTAAAATAAGGTACCTTCATAATTTCAGAAGATGGTACAAGTATATAAAATTATGGGAAATGAAAAAAAGGGAAAAAAGAAATCGGAAAGGTCATATTTTCGTTTTGACTTCTTCCGTTAAATTTTCGAGTGCCTTTTCAACGGTTAAATCCAAATTCCAGATTTCTTTCTGAAGCGCAGACAATCTTCTTTTCTTTTCCGTCAGGTCGTCACGCATTTGAATCGGAGCCGGGCCGCCGACAACCAGCCTCCGTTCAACATTGCTCATCGGGTCGAGAGCGCCGGCAACCGCTTCTTCCGTCAGCCCTTTGCCGGACAATTTGTACCCGAGAATCTCTGATGAAACCTCATCTATCTCTTTTAAAGAGGGCACGGCTGACGTCCGGCTGAGCGTTCCGACAATCCGGTGTGCTGTGCGGAACGGAATACCTGCCGCGCGAACCATGGTGTCGGCAAGCTCTGTTGCGGTCATAAACCCTGCGACAGACTGCGCTTCCATGACCTCCGCGTGAACCGTTAATGTTTCCATGATTCCCGTCATCATGCGGACGGATGCGTCGGTAACATACGCACTTTTAATGATATGCGGCGTTGCTTCCTGAAGGTCGCGGTTATAACTCAGCGGAAGTCCTTTGCAGATTGTTATGAGAGCCGCCAGCGAACCGACAACTGTGCCGGACTTGCCGCGCATTAATTCTGCCGTGTCCGGATTTTTTTTCTGCGGCATAATGGAAGATGTGGAGGCGTAGGTGTCATCCAGTTCAATAAAATTGAACTCCTGGCTTGACCAAAGAATCAATTCCTCCGCCATACGGCTGAGATTGATCATAATATTTGAAAAAGCGGCCGCGCATTCGATCAAAAAATCACGGCTGCTGACGGCATCCATTGAATTGGTCATCGGTCGGGAAAAACCGAGACGTTCTGCTGTCACATACCGGTCAATCGGAAAACCCGTCGAGGCGAATGCCGCCGATCCGAGCGGGCATATATTAACGCGCCCGTAAGCGGAAATGAGGCGAGTGATATCGCGCTCAAACGCATCAGCGTGTGCTGCCAGGTGATGCGCAAATGTTGTCGGCTGAGCGTGCTGAAGATGCGTAAATCCGGGCATAAGCGTATGGATATGATCAGATGCCAGTGTTGTGAGCGTTGTTTCCAATTTCATTAAATCTTCAAGCAGCGAGAGAAGCTCGCCGCGAAGCGCGAAGCGGATACAAGTCGCCACTTCATCGTTTCGTGAACGGCCGGAGTGCATCCTGCCGCCGGCTTCTTCACCGATCAGATCAATCAGACGGGATTCAAGAGAAATGTGAATATCTTCATAACTGAAATCCAGAACTGCCATCCCTTCTTCTTTAATTTGAAGCAGTCCGAAAAGGATTTTGGAACAGTCATCTTCGGAAATGATTCCTTGTTCCTGAAGCATCAATGTATGCGCCATATCGACATAGACATCCGCTTCAAAAATCCATTTGTCCGCCTCCATTGAAGAGGTATAAGCCCGCATTTCTTCGCCCGGACTTTTGCTCAGCCTCCCGCGTCTTAAAATATCACTCATGTCTTTTTCGTCCTGTTTCTTTCATATATTGATGTGTAAAAATGTAGTTAGTGTTAGGTGTTCAAATATTAAAATAAT
>CAYUQC010000058.1:0-10572 GCA_964446755.1 uncultured Methanosarcinales archaeon | reverse complement strand
CCGCCGGCGGCGAGTTTAAATGTAAGAAATGCGGCTGTACCTCCGCAATGGGTGATTCCTCCGAATTGGCTTTCAAATCTGAAATCCAGGAACGTGAAGTCGTTGTTTTAGAAGGGGATATCGAAGAAGGTCTTCCGACAACGGATGTTATGTGTCCGGAATGCCGGAACCGAAAAGCCTACTGGTGGCTCAGACAGCTTCGTTCCGCGGATGAATCCGAGACGCGTTTTTTCAAATGTACAAAGTGCGCTTACACCTGGCGTGAATATGATTAAATTTAATGTTCGCATGTTCGAATATTAAATATTTATATCTGTAAATGGTTATAACAGTAAAAATTGACTTGCGTCATCTTTTTACATTTATCTCATTTATATTTACATAATTTATCAAACGCGTTTACAACAAAATAAGTGATTTCTATGCTCAAAGCTTCAATCGATATTGATCTTCTCAGAGATTCCATTACGGCGCTTTCCGTCATTGTCAGTGAGGTTCGCTTGAAAATTAAGCCGGACGGCATTTCAGTCAAAGCCGTGGATGCCGCAAACGTGGCAATGGTCATCTTTGACTTAAAGGCCGGCGCATTTGACAGCTACGCCGCGGAGGAAACGGAAGTCGGCATTGACCTTGTCAAACTCAACGACATCCTCGGCATTGTCGAGAAAAAGACTTTGGTCGACATGGAACTTGATATGTCTGCCCAGAAACTTCATTTGAATTTCGGCGGTCTTTCCTACACCTTATCCTTACTTGATCCGTCCACAATCCGGTCCGAGCCCCGCGTGCCGCAGCTGGATCTTCCCGCACGCGTCGTTTTAAACGGCCAGGACTTGAAACGCGCCGTCAAAGCCGCTGAAAAAATCAGTGACCATATGACACTCGGTGTTGCCGGAGACATCTTCTTTATGGAAGCCAAAGGCGACACAGACCAGGTTCGTTTGGAAATGGGCACAGACCAGTTAATTGATTTGAAATCCGGTGAAGCGAACTCCTTGTTCTCATTGGACTATCTTTTGGACATCGTCAAGTCCGCCGGAAAAGCAAACGAAGTGACACTTTCCATCGGCTGCGACTTCCCGATTCTAATCGAATTTGACGTGGCGCCCAACGCATGCCATGTCACGTTCTTATTGGCTCCGAGAATCGAATCCGACTGATTCGTTTTATTCGTGCGGAAAGCTGTCTTTCCGCAAAACGCCTTTTTCCTTTCATTCTTTCATTTTTTTGTCAGCGTATTTTTGATTCAAAAGTTCCTTTTTTTTGTTTCAAAAACCCGATTTTTTCATAATTCAAGCTCATATATTTTGGTTTTTTTGTCCCGGTTCTTGAGAAAATCGCACTTTTATGAGCATTTCATATCTTCTTTTTTTCAAATCTTCAAGTTAAATCGAAGCCGTGAAAATTTTTTCTGTGAAGTTTCGTGATTTATTATATAATTCTATCAAATCTGTTTTTTCATCATTTTTGATTTTTGTTTTATGAATCTTTAATTCTTTTTTAACACTTTTTTGGTAATCTTGTTAGAAAATTACAAAGAAGTTATAATGTGGGAATACTCATGAAAATTTTTATCTGCCTGTGATTTTTCCCCCAAAAGGCAAACTCAAAAAGGATTAGTCTATATATTTTTCAGACCTTTTCATTCCCAGTACAATTCATTTTTTGTAGGTTTTTCGAATTGTACACGGGGGGATGCAATTGTTTTTGCGTCTTTTGAAAAACCTGATTCAGACAAAAACGCAATTAAAAAATTTTGATATGAAAAATCAGAATTGCAAATTGAGTTATTTACGGAGGTAAAATTAATGGATAAACAAGCACTTTTAAAGGAATTATCCGATGCTATGGTCAGCTGTAAAGCAGATGTCATCATGGCAGCTACAAAGAAAGCAGTTGACGCAGGCATGCCCAGCGTTGAAATCATCGACGGTCTCGCAGCAGGTATGACTGAAGTCGGCGACCAGTTCGAAAGAGGAAAACTCTTCCTTCCCCACGTTATGATGGCCGCAAACGGCATGCAGGCTGCTGTGGACACCCTCGAAATGGGTGAAGCAGGCGCAACCGTCAAGAAAGTTATCATCAACGGCACTGTTGAAGGCGACGTCCACGACATCGGAAAATCCATCGTTTCTACAATGCTCCAATCCGCAGGCTTTGAAGTCCACGACCTCGGCAGAGATGTGCCGGTCGCAAAATTCATTGAAGCTGTTAAAGAATACAACGCTGACATGGTCGGCTTGTCTGCTTTGATGACAACAACACTCAACGGCCAAAAAGACGTCATTGAACTCCTCAAAGCCAACGGCTTAAGAGACAATGTTAAAGTCATGGTCGGCGGCGCACCCGCAACAACCGCATGGGCCGAAAAGATCGGTGCAGACTGCTACGCAGAAAACGCAACCGAAGCTGTTGACAGAGCAAAAGAACTTCTGTTGTAATTAAGTTCAATGGTGATTTAAAATGGCAACAGAATATGTTTTAAGAATGGGTGACGGTAAGCGCGTCTTCATGTCCAAAGACAAAATTAAAGAAGAAGCAATTGCCGGTGCCGGTAACGCAGTCGACTACGGTTTAGTCCCCGACCTTTCCGGTGATGAAATCGACAAGATTATTGAAATTTGTACAATGCCCGGTAAATCCGTTGCTGTCGAATTCGGTAAAGAAGTTCCCGTGACGCACGATATCAGTACCATCCGTCTCGACGGTGACCAGGGCAACAGCGGTGTCGGTATTCCGTCCAGCCGCCTTGTCGGTATGATGATGCACGAACGCGCATTCGGCGCTGACACAATGGAACTCGGTCACATCGACTACAGTTACAAACCTGTTAAGCCGATTGTTTCTCAGGAATGCCAGATGATGGAAGTCGCTCAGCAGAACATGATCGTTCCGCTGTTCTACGGCGCAATGCCGAACATGGGTCTTTACTACACCCCTGACGGTCCGTTCGAAAACCCCGGAGACTTGCTTAAAGCCTTCAAGCTCGACGAAGCCTTCGCTTCCATGGAACACTCCGCAGAACACTTGACCCGTGACATTGTCTGGATCATGCAGAAACTCTACGCAAGCGGCGCAGACGGTGTCAACTTGGACACAACCGGCGCAGCAGGTGACGCAGACGCATACGGTACCCTTACCGCTGTGAAAGCACTCCGCGAAGAATTCCCCGACATGTACATCGAAGTCGGTATGGCCGGCGAAAGCATCATCGGTATGCACGGCATGCTTGAATTCGAAGGCAGTGTCCTTGCAGGCCTTTGGCCGCACCAGCAGGTCGCTCTCGCAGAAAAAGCAGGCGCCAGCATTTTCGGTCCTGTCGTGAACACAAACACAAGCCGCTCCTTCCCGTGGAACCTTGCACGTGCAATTACATTCATCAAAGAATGTTCTAAAGTCGCAAAGATTCCGCTCCATGTTGACATGGGTATGGGTGTCGGCGGTATCCCGATGCTTGAAACACCCCCGATCGACGCTGTGACCCGCGCCAGCAAAGCAATGGTCGAAATGACGAACGTCGACGGTCTCTAGATCGGTGTCGGTGACCCGCTCGGTATGCCGATTGCCCACATCATGGCATCCGGTATGACCGGTCTTCGCGCAGGCGGTGACCTTGTTGCACGTATGGAACTTTCCAAGAGCATGAGAATCAAGGAAGCCAAAGAATACGTCGCCAAGAAGGTTGGTGTTGATGTTTTCGATTTAGCAGACGAATACGCAATGAGAGATGTCAGAGAAGAACTCGGTATCGGTGTCATTACATCCGTTCCGGGCGCACCCAAAGGCATCGCTGCTAAGATGAACATCGAAAAAGCACTTGACACCAAGATCAACTGCTGTGACTTCTTCAGAAACCAACTGAAACAGTAATGTAAACGATTTTTGGTTTGCAAATAGGGGATTGCTCGGTGTGTTAAAGCAATCCCCGGCAAATCATATTTTATCGGACTGTAGGTTTGTGGCTGATTCCGCTTTTATTGATTATTATTTTTAAATCATCCCGGCAGAATAAGCTTCGAATAATCAAAAATTATAAAACGCCGTCAGGCGAATTCGTAAAAGCGATACGGGGAACAATATTCCATCACAGATGAGCGTATGCTCTCTAAAATATCTGATATAAAATCCCAAAAATTGTCTAAAAATATCTCATACACACACAACACACCCGAATACACACAAACAAAAGGAGTTTGTTTTCCGTTTCGCCGGTCCGATATCTTTCGCTTACAAAAATCATATTTATAAAGCACGCGTCAGTGTGTGTTTTACAAAAATTACACAAAAAATAACAGAGGCTAAACATATGTCAAAATGTAATGCATTTGCAGCAACAAAATCAATCAATGGTATTGAATTTGAGCTCTTTACTCAAGACGAATTAAAAGCAATTCACGAAGCGACAATGGATGTCTTCATGGAACCCGGTATTCAGGTTTCTGATGCCAACGCCAGAGCCGCTTTCAAAGCAAACGGCTGTGAAGTTGACGAAAAGACACAGATTGTCAAAATCCCCGAGTTCGTTGTCAGAAGAGCACTTCAGACAGCTCCCTCCAGATTCACTCTCTGGGCCAGAAACAAAAAATACAACACCGTCATGGAATGCGGCGGCAAAGTTCACTGGACTTGCTTCGGTACCGGCGTCAAAATGACCAACTATGTTTCACCCGGTAAATACGAAACTGTCGACTCCGTCGAACAGGACATCGCAGACATCGCAAAACTTTGTGACTGGGCCGAAAACATCGACTACTTCTCCCTCCCTGTTTCCGCAAGAGACTGGGCTGGTAAAGGCGCACAGGACGTCCACGAAGTCTTCACTCCTTTAACAAGCACAGAGAAACACTACCACGACATTGACCCCGTCGGCGAAAACGTCGAAACCTACTGGGAAATCGTCAAAGCCTACTACGGCGGCAACGAAGATGAAGCCAGAAAGAAACCGATCATGTCCATGTTGGTCTGCCCGACCAGCCCGCTGGAACTCAGCAGCAACGCCTGTCAGGTTATCATGAAAGGCGCAATGAACAACATGCCGGTTAACGTTCTCTCCATGGCCATGTCCGGCGGTTCCGCACCCGTTTACCTCGCAGGTACACTCGTGACACACAACGCAGAAGTTCTCGCAGGTATCGTCCTTGCACAGATCACAAACCCCGGCGCACCTGTTTACTACGGCAGCTCCACCACAACATTCGACTTGAAGATGGGAACAGCACCTGTCGGCGCACCCGAACTCGGCCTTATCAGTGCCGGTGTTTCCAAACTCGCTAAATTCTACGGTCTCCCCGCCTTCGTCGCCGGTGCATAGACCGACGCAAAAGTTCCGGACGCACAGGCCGGCCACGAAAAGACAATCACGACCACCCTTGCAGCACTTGCAGGCTCCAACACAATTTACGGCGCCGGTATGCTCGAACTCGGTATGACCTTCTCCATGGAACAGCTCATCATTGACAATGACATCATCGCAATGGTCAAGAAAGCCATGGAAGGCATCGTTGTGACCGAAGAAACACTCGGTGTTGACCAGATTAAAAAGGTCGGTATCGGCAACAACTTCCTTGCACTCAAGAAGACAAGAGAACTCGTTAACCTCCCGTCCTCCCCGAAACTCTTCGACAGAAAGATGTTCGGTGACTGGGCAGCAGCAGGCTCCAAAGACGTCGCTGAAAGAGCACACGACACCTACCTTGACGTCATGAAGAACCACGAAGTTCCGGCAGTTGACAAAGACATCCTCGCAGCAATGAAAGCAATTGTTGACAAGGCAGACAAAGCATTCAAGATCTGAATTCTTTAAATAAAAAATTACAGAGGTTTAATTATGGCAAGTAAAGACGAAGTTATGGCAATGGCAAAAGAAGCAATTATGGAATTCGACCCCGACATGGCCGAAGAAGCAGCACAGGAAGGCCTTAAAGCAGGCATCAACCCCGTTGAAATCATTGAGGCATACACCTCCGCAATGGGCGACGTCGGCGTTCAGTTTGAACAGGGTACACTCTTCCTCCCCCACGTGTTGGCTGCATCCGAAGCAATGAATGCAGGTATCGCTGTCTTAAAGCCCGAAATGGAAAAGACCAAAGCACAGACGGTCAGCAAGGGTAAAGTCGTTATCGGTACAATCGAAGGCGACATCCACTCCATCGGCAAAGACATTGTTGTTTCCATGCTCGGCATCGCCGGATACGATGTTGTCGACCTCGGCCGTGACGTCCCGGTCAAAACAATTGTGGAAGCTGTCAAAGAACACAAACCCGCAATTGTCGGCACCTCCGCTCTGATGACAACAACAATGGTCACTCAGATCCAGGTCGAAGAACAGCTCAAAGAAGCAGGCATCCGCGACTCCGTTAAAACAATGGTCGGCGGCGCACCGTGCACACAGGACTGGGCTGACAAAATCGGCGCAGACATCTACGGCGAAAGCGCAACAGATGCTGTTTCAAAAGTCAAAGCAGCAACAGGTGCCTAAATAACTCACAATTAGAGACGGGAGGGGCGGCATGAAAAAAGTTCCACACACACTCCGTCCCGCTCGTTTTTAATATCTGTATAATCACTGCCACTGTCTTGTTTTTCCGGTCGGAAAAACAGCACAACACAGACGGCAAGATATATACAACAACCCCCGTGTTGGAAAAGGGCGGCAAAGCCTCAATTTGCTGTTCCTTTTCCTTTTTTATTTTAAGGTTTGGTATTAAAAACAAATCTATATCATCTATTCAAATTCATATAAATCTTTTCGATTTTGCGGTTTTTTTGTGAAGCCGTAGCTGATGCGGGATGTCTGATTTTTCGTTATTGGAAGTCCCGGACCTTTCAAAGAAATATATTGGGGATCTGAAAAATGACATTATGCTTAGGTATTGATACAGGCGGAACGTACACCGATGTTGTAATTATCGACGATGAAAGCAAAACTGTTTTAAAATCCGCGAAATCACTGACAACTTATCCGGACCCGATTGACGGTATCCGAAACGCGCTGGATGAAATGCCGGCCGATTTGCTTGAAAAAGCCTCCTTCGTTTCCGTGTCGACAACACTTTCAACAAATACGGTTCTTGAAAACACAGGTGAAGCCGCAGCGCTCATTTTAATCGGCAGCGCAAAACTTTTGAGCTTTGATGATCAGAAAGCGGTTCAAAATTATGTCATCGTCAACGGCGGTCATGATAATGAAGGCAATGAAGTCGAGCCGCTGGACATTGCCGCCGTTGAAAAATATGTTCTTTCTGTCAAAGACAAAGTTTCCGCCTTCGCCGTTTCTTCTTATTTCAGTGTCCGCAATCCCGAACACGAATTAAAAACAAAAGCGCTGATTCAGCAGTTAACGGCCGCTGACGGCCAAAACAACAGTCATCCGGTTGTCTGCGGACATGAGCTGGCGCAGTCGCTCGGAACGTATGAGCGCGGTGTGACAGCTTACTTGAATGCGATGCTTCTGCCGATAACGCACCGCTTCGTGAATGCGGTCGTTTCTGAGATTAAACGCCGCGGATTAAATGCCGATATTAAAATTCTGAAATGCAACGGCGCGGTCTCGGGTATCGAAGAAGCGATGGAAAAACCCGTCGAATCTATTTTCTCGGGACCTGCCGCCAGTTTGCTGGGCGCTTCTTTTTTGTCAGGCAGGGAGTCATGTCTGATGATCGATGTCGGCGGTACCAGCACCGATGTTTCTTTGGTTGAAAACGGGTTTCCCGATATTTCCGATAACGGCGCGGTTGTCGGCGGCTGGCGGACAAAGGTGCGCGCCATCCGTATGGAAACGTCCGCGCTCGGCGGCGACAGCCAGATTTGGATCCGCCTGCCGTCTCTTTCCGATTCCGCCGTTCAGGACCGGGTTAAATTCGGGCCGAGACGTATTATTCCGATTTGCCGCGCAGCCTCAATTTATCCCGAAATTCTGGAAAGTTTGAAGGAAAGGTGGTTTGCCGACAAATACCGCTTCAGCGAATATGTTCAGCCGGTCCGTTTCTATATCCGGAGCGGCAACGCTGCGGCCGGTTTAACGGCGGACGAGCAGAAAGTATACAATAAAATCAAAGAAGATCAGCCCGTTTCAATCAACGATGTCATGTGGGACATGTCTTATGTTCCGGCTGACATCCTGAGATCTCTTGTCAGTAAAAAGTTGGTCAATATGATCGGCTTTACGCCGACGGATGTTCTGCATGTTTTGGGCGACTACAATGAATTTAACACGGAGGCGGCTGTTCTTGCGGCCCGTATTACAGCCTCTTTCCTCGATACGGAATACACGGAACTTTGCCGTTATTTGAAGCAGACATTTTCTTTAAAAATGGCGCAGGAGCTGGTTTATTTCCTGGTTGACAAAGGGTTGGCGGACAATGCCGAAAATATCGTCATGACTTCCCGTTCGGATGTTTTCAATACAAGGTCTCGTTTTGAAACACCGTTCAATCCCGAGCTGACAGACTCTTCCGTTTTCAAAGACTCGGTGAAAGCCGTTTTAGCATTCAAAAAACCGTTGCTCAAATACAAACTGGATATCCCGGTTGTGATGATCGGCGGACCCGTTAAGGCTTTTGCGGATGAACTCAGTCAACTGATTGATGCCGAAATTCTGACGCCTGAATATTTCGACGTCGGAAACGCTGTCGGCGCGCTTGTCGGGAAAATTGCGAAACGCATTGATATTTCTGTCCGAACTGTTCAAAGCGAATCCCGATATATGCTGAAAACAAATGGTTTCATCGTTTATTCTCCGGGCGGCCGGCGCGCGTTTGCAAGCCGGGATGACGCATTGGAATATGCCCGCAGTCTCGGCAAACAGCTCATTATGGAGTACATGGAACGGGAAGCAGTGCCGCCGGAAAAAGTTGAGTTCAAAATGTATGAGGAGGATGTTGCCATTTCCAACGGCGTTCTGCCTTATATGACGCATTTTGTTTTTGAAGGCTTTGCCAAAAATGTCTTTTAATCAAAAATCGTTGCTTTGCTCACGATTTTTCAATGGCGGAAGGAGGGCGGTATTTGCAGAAAATGCCTCCTTCCGCTCTTCATTTTTATGACTTCGCCGCTGTAAAATATTGTTAGAACGGTAACATTCGACAGGGTGTGTTCATATGTAAACTGCTTCGTTTTCAAAAATTTAGAAAAAAAGATTTCTGATTTGAAATCTGAATAAAAAGAAGTTCACGTTTTAAAAATAAATCAAAACATGCAGCTGTCGCACACAACGGCCCATGTTTCTCCGTTATTATCCTTCGATGACGGTTGACTGTTTTTTGTAATGTTTGTACAGTTCTTTTGCCCACGAGCGCGTGGCGTCTTCTAAACTGACAATGATTTTGTAGTCGTAAACGCCGTCGTTGTTGAAGAAATAAATGTACGTAAAGACATCCGTTATCGTCATGGACGGGCCGATGGCATCGCCTTTATCGTTCAGTTTCATGAAAGTGACGTTTTCCCTTCGGATAATATTCTGAAGGCGTTTTTCATGATCTTCGACCAGGCGGTCATAAACTTTGGGCGTTACGATAATTGTCATGTCTTTGCCGGACTCGGCCATTTCGAACTACATTTCCGTGTAAATCGGATGGTAAACAGACAAAAGGCACATGGCGTGCTTTGATTTTTTGAAATTGTCGCTGAATTCGGCAGGTACGTCATACATGTATTCACTGATGTCGTATTCCAAAAGCCTGTAGTTGCCGATATCGCGGATCCGCTCCATCAAGTCTGCCGGAATGACCGAAAGATTTCGGCTGAACCAGAAACGCTGGTCTTTTTCAAGAATATCAATCGTTTCAAATAACGGGAACATATTTTTGACGAGAACATGTCCGATATTTGTCAGTTCGTACATACCGTCTTTTAACACGACAATCTCTTCGTCTCTCAGCGTCTTCAGCTGAGGCGCTAACGAATGTGCCGTCATATTCATTTTTTCTGTGAGTTCGTCAATTGAGTATCCTTTCTTGCCGAGGAGCAAAAGAATTGCTCTTCTCTTTTCCGAAAGACAGACAATGTCACTCAAAGTTAATGCAACTGTTGATTTATTCAACGCAAACGCCGTCCCGAAATGATTTTGTATAATTCTATCGGCCAAATAATCCTCCAATCCATGCACCGATAACTGTTTTAAAACAACGTCTTTAATTCACTCTTTTATGATAATCAGTAAACATTTACAATTACGCGGATGATCAAGTGAAGTAAAATGCTTGAATCTTTCTGTCACTGAATCCACGTAAATCACTGCCGGCCGGCAATTCCCCAAATCCTGATTTTCGGCCGCATCACTTCGAATCATTCAAGCGATATAAAATTTTGATTCTTATATTTAGATGCAGTTTTAACTATATAAAGCTAAAGCTTTATTAACAGGAAGATGTTATGAAGTGTTTTGCCGGAATAATTATCCAAAAAAGGAATGCGGTGTAAGGTCTTTTGAAGCTGCCGAATGATTGGTGCAAATTTTTGCAGAATTTTTGCAGAATCAAGGTAAAATGCTTTAATATTTCTTGAAAAACATCGGAATTACATCAAAATTTTCATCAAAATTAGGACTCCAAAGTACAAAAAGTTGAGCATGCG
>CAYUQC010000057.1:0-10951 GCA_964446755.1 uncultured Methanosarcinales archaeon | reverse complement strand
ACGTGATTGGAACCGTTTGAAAATTGAAGTGTTGTTTTACATTTCAATTTTCAAACGGTTCCAATCACGTTTCTGAAATACCGGTTTCTTTTTTTGCCGTAAACGTACCCTGCCGATAGAATTTCTTGTTGAACCAAACAACAACAGCCAGGAAAACGATGAGTATTCCACAGTACACCACAATCTGCTGAACCGGAATGATATCTGCCAGCGGACCGAAGAACAGCATCGAAAGCGGCATAAGCGCAGTCATGATCATCTGAAGGACCGAGAAAACACGTCCCTGTTTATCCGGATCCGCTTTCTCCTGAATAAGGCTCATCGTCGGTGAATTAACAAACGGCATCATCAGTCCGACCAAAGCCATCAGAATCAGATAAACCCACAGCGTCTGCGTTAAACCGAACCCGCAGGTGAGAATTCCGAAAGCTGCCAAACCGACAAGAATCGTTTTGACGCGGTTTTTAAATCCGCCCCATGTACCGATAACCAAACCGCCGACAAGCATTCCGATAAAGAATGACATTTCATTGAGAGTCAGATACAGATAATTTTCACCGAAGACTTGCGTGACCATCAGAATGTTCAGAAAAGAAGCGGGAACGCACAAAATCGTAAAGACGGCGTAAACAATGAAAAGCGGTTTAAAGAACGGGTGTTTAAAACTGTATTTGAACCCCTCTTTCAGATCCGCGAAGTAACTTGTCTGAACAGTTTCCTGAGCTCTTTTGTGCTTCGCAATCGGGATGAGCAGCAAAACACCGATACCGATGGCTGCCGTCACGACATCTATCATCATAATGTTGTAGATTTCGCCGGTGATCAGAATCGCGCCCGCAACAGCGGGCGTTGCCAGATTGACAACCGATTGAAGCGACCCGTTGATACCGTTGACTTTGATGAGTTTATCCTGCGGAACGATCTGCGGAATGATGGCATTGACGGCAGGCGTTTGAATACCTGCGCCGACCGAGCGGACCGCTGCGATGAACAAAAGCGCCGGAATGGAATCATAGCCGGCCATCATATAAACGATGAGTGCCAGCGTCGCCAGCGCAATACCGCCGTCCGCTAAAATAATCAGTATTTTCCTGTTGTACTTATCCGCCCAAACGCCCGAAAAGAATGAAATCGCGAACTGCGGGACAAATGAACAAATAATAATCATCGTCGTCATGACGCCTGACCCTGTTGTCAGCGTGATGTACCAAATAATCGCGTACAGCACGAGTGACGATCCGAAAAGCGTAATCGCCTGGCTCCCGAAAAAGAGAGCCGTTTTTTGTTTCCAGTTTGCAAACGGATTTTGATTTTCGATTATTGTTGAGTTTTCGATAAATTATTCCTCCTGTTTGCCGCCGACGGGAAATCGGAAGAATGCTTTAAAACTAAAAATAGATTTCTGTAAAAATGAAACGGATTAAAACCGGAAAAGAACAGCAATCGCTATGCAAACAAAAATAAAAAAGCGGAGATTGAATGAAATTCAATCGCTGGCCGTATTCAAATATTCCAGTTCTTCATCGGGATGATCGGCTGAAATTTCTTTACAGGGCAGCGGTCCGGCCGCTTCGCCCGCAAGAAGTTTCTTGGTATACTCTTTACAATCGGCCATCAGCGACTCGAGCGGACAATCCGCATCGATTCCTGCGGCACCGCTGTGTCCGCCGCCTGTTCCGTTGTATTTGTCGCCGACATCTTCCATCAGCTTTCCCAGATTCACACCGGATAAAATCATATCTCTTTTTGCCCGGCCGCTGACACGCACACTGTTGTCGTCCTTGGCGGAACCCACAAAGGCGATATCTGCGCCGATGTTGGTCAGCATGGACGCTGCTGCGCCGCCGTAGGAGCTGACATTGGTTGTCGCGATCAGACAGTCGCCGACACGCTCGACTTTACAGCGCATGGCCGCCTTGAGCATCGCAATGCGAATGGAAATATCCTGCGGCGTTGCCGCCATCAACTCCAACGCATCGAAATAATCGACACCGCTGACTTCCATGATGCCCGAAAGCGTTTTGAAAGTGCTGGCATTGGCGTGTTTCAGATGACCCGTGTCCGTGATTATTCCCGTAATCATGGCGAGACCCATTTTCGGAGAAATACGGATGCCTGCAGCGTTGAGGATTCTGAAAATAATCTCAACGGTAGAGGTGGTTTCTTCGTGAATATAAAATTCAGCGTCATCTAAAAGCGCTGTTGTTGCGTGATGGTCGATCAGACAAAACTTCCCGAGTTTTAAATCGTTCAGCTGGCCGCGCGTTGACGTGTCAACAACGACTGTCATGTCATAGTCATCGGGATTCGGACAGAGAACGGTCGGGATATGTAATTTGTCGATGAGATTAGCAGCCACCCGGTTGCAGTCATCAACGATTCCAACGGTTCCGCCGACGGCCTCCGCCAGCGTATAAGCGCTGCCGATGGCATCAGGATCCGCGTTTCTGTGGCAAATGTAGAGTATGTTCCGGTAATCCAGGAGGCGATTGAAGAATTCTAAATCGTTGACCCTCATAGATGTCACGGCTGAGATTAATCTTCGTCCTCGCCGCCGCCGGATGTTCCGATCATGCTTTGAAGCTGTTCCTGAAGCTGTTTAAACCTTGAGTTTAAACGCTCTTCCTGACGCTCGATGGATTGAACCCTTAAAGAAAAGGACTCCTGGCGTTCTTTTAAAGAAGTCAAAAGAGAAGCCTTATCGGATTTAATCATCAATTCGCCGACCGATTTATAGACAACGGCATCATCGGCTGATTTTTCTAATTCTTCAACCGCCATTTCCGTTTCTTTAATCATGACGTCGATTTGAGATTTCTGTACCGCAAGCGTCTGAGCCTGCTGTTGTACCTGTTGAATTTGTGCAATTTGATTTTGAACTTGAGGGGAAAATTCCGAACTCATAAGTATTCACCTTGTTCATTCATGAGGCGATAAAAACATTAAAATGTTTCTGCCGAAAGAAAAAAGAAGAAAAGAAAAGTGCGGAATCATTTTTTTGAGCCCAGTTTAACCCCGAGTTCAAAAGCAGCCCGGCAGTCTTCGGGAAACTGTGTTTCATGGACTTCCGCTTTATGTTTTCCATCGAAATTGGCGGCGAAATATTTTGAATAATCATCAAACTGCCATGTGTCGTAAGATTTCAAGGAAAAGGTTTCCCCTTTCAAGCATCTTTGCAAAGAGGATTCAATCACTTCATAGGCATATTTGTACATTTCACCGTATTGCTCCGGCACATTCATCGTATAAATCATCGCGCATGAAAGACTGCCTTCAAAATAAGACTGCCCGTAATCGTCATAAGAGATGTTCGGAAAAATCAGACGTTCAATGAACGCCCGCGTCGCGGCGGTCACGTCGGCAAGATATATCGGCGATCCTAAAACTAACCCGTCAGCCTTTGAGACCTTTTCCAGGACGGGAGCCAGATCATCTTTCACGGCGCATTTCCCGGGGTGGCCGTTCTTTCTTTTGCAGGCAAAACAGCTGACGCATCCTTTAAAATTTAAATCGTTCAAATGGACCGTTTCGGTTTCGGCACCGACAGATTCCGCGCCTTTCAGCGCGTGTTGCAAAAGCGTTGCCGTATTGTTCTTTTTCCTCGGACTTCCGTTGACTGCGATAACTTTCATAAATTCACCCGGTCAAAGAAAGAGGTCCCTCTTTAAAAATGATTCTGAAAAAACAAAAACAGGAAAATTATTCCTGCGTTAATTTATCGATGTCAAAATCCAGATATTTAGCATTGCTCTTTTGAACCAGCGCCGCACAAACTTCAGCGGGTTCGCCGTCCATTGCAACCGCGCCGCCGTCGATCCAAATTGCCCTGTGGGATGCTTCTTTGACGAAATCCATGTGATGGCTGACCATTACAATGGTTGTTCCGAATTCTTTATTGATACGTTTGAGCGCATTCGTCACATCACGGAGCGTGACCGGGTCCAAGTCGCCGAACGGCTCGTCGAGGAACAGATAATCGGGAGATGTGACCAGACTGAGCGCAATAAACGCGCGGACATGCTCGCCGCCGCTGATCTGATCCGGTTTCTGATCCAAGATTTCAAGCGGCAGATCCAATGCTTTGAAAATCGGTCCGGCATATTTATCCACGTCCGATGACGGAAAAACCGGGAAAAGGCGGGAGAAAATATCCTCAGGCAAACCGAGTTCGCTCATCACCGTATCTTTTTCTTCCGTCGTCATGTCCGGTAGGCGGTAAATGATATCCAAAACCTGAGAAGGAATACCGAATTCTGCGGCACGTTCTTTGGCCACGTCAACCGCATACCGCGTTTTCATGCTTAAGCGGAAACGGATTTGATCGCGGACAGTGGAGTTAACGGACATCGAAAACTCCTGATTCATAATGCTCATGACACTGCGCAGGTAAATGCGGTTTTCGTTATAAGCGCCGATGTCGGTCCATTTGCCGTCATTATCGGATTGAGCGCCGTTTTCGTGTTCGCGGTATAAAATTTCAATCGTGCCTGATGTCGGCGGAACCATTCCTTCCAGCAGTTTCATCACGGTCGTTTTACCCGCACCGGAGCTGCCGACGAAAGTCGTGATTTGTTTTTCATAAATATCAAAATTCAAATTCCGGATGTTGAGGACCTCACCGACACGGATCAGACTGTACCGCTTGGAAACATCCTTTGCGCGGATGCACGGCTTAAGCTCCGAAATTTCGAGAAGGGGCTCTTTGGGTTTCATTTCTTTGAGGAAGGATTTCAGAACGGAAACCGGCTCGCCCTCCATTGCAATTCTGCCGTTTTCGAGGAAAAGAACACGGTCTGCGACGTATGCATGAACTTCCGGCAGGTGGGAAACAACCAAAATCGGAATTTGGAGTTTTTCTTTGAGTTCCAAAATGACATCCAAAATTTCCTGTTTGGTGTCGGGACCCGTCATCGTGACAGGTTCGTCAAGCAGGAGGAACTTCGGACGGGCCGCAATCTGGCGGGCCAGAACCAGGCGCTGCTTTTCACCGCCGCTGAGCTGATCGGTCGAATGAAGCGCTTTATTGTCCAGACCGACCGTTTTCAAAATAGCATGGGCTTCGTCATAGAGATCCTGATACGTGTGATGATCGGGAAGCGGCAATGCTTCGGTGCCGACGAGATGGAAATTCAAGCGGCGAATGATATTTTCAATCGCCGGGCCGCTCCACAGGCCGAAATTACGCTGAAGATGAATGGCGGTCGATTGCCGCAGGATTTTTTCGCCTTCTTTGCCGGAATCGGGCAGAATTTGAATACCGTCAATTTCAATTTCACCCGCATCAAATGATTCGACACCGCGTAAAATCTTCAAAAGCGTTGTTTTTCCGGCACCGCTTTTTCCGGTAATTCCGACAATCTCCGCTTTCGAAACTTCAAAGGATAAGTCATCAAGAACACGTTTTTGGCCGTGAGCCGTCTGATATTCTTTAACGAGATGAGAAACTTTCAGCACACTAAAACCTCCGCAAAGGGAAAATCAATCCAAGAAAATGAATAAAAGTAAAAAGAAGCCGCATCGGCGGCATCAAATAAAGATGTGAGAAAATTATGCTTTTTTGCCCATTTTTGCCCCGGCGACAATTTCGGCCGTTAAGGCTTTGACATCACCGGCCTTTTCGATTGCCGTTCCGGTCACGATAATATCGGCACCGGCTTTGGCGCAAACAGCTGCCGTTTTACCGTCACGGATACCGCCGCCGACGATTAAGACGCTGTCTTTTAAGACATGTTTCACGGTTCCAATCATTTCGGGCGGAAGCGGCGCATCTGCGCCGGAACCTGCTTCGAGGTAGGTGTAACGCATACCGTAATATTTACCGGTCAAGGCATAAGCTGCAGCGAGTTCGGGTTTGGCGCGCGGGAGAAGCTTGGCATCTCCGACCCAGCCGACCGTTCCGCCGGGCTCGCAAACGAGATAAGCCATCGGAATGGATTCCATACCGGTTTTGTAAAGTGTTAAAGCGCCGAGCATCTGATTGCCGACGATGTAATGCGGGTCGCGGGAGTTCAAAAGACTCATGAACAAAACGCAGTCCGCTTGAGTTGTAAATCCGGACGTGCTGCCCGGAAAAAGGATGATGGGGACCGAGACGTTCTCTTTGATCATCTTGGCGGTCATGTCCAAAAGCTGTCCGCCGGCATCGGTTGAGCCGCCGAGCATAATTGCATTTGTTCCGCCGGCAACAGCCTCCGTTGCCAAGCGTACCGCCTCTTCGGGTTTCTGCGAGGCCGGGTCGATCAAAGTAACGTGAGCGACACCTTCCTTTTGGATGATTTCCGAGAGGTACTCTTCCACCGTCATAACGGAATCACGCTCCGTTCTTGTCCTTTGCCTTCAATCTGAGGTTCGGATAGTTGCATTTTCTGCAGCGTGTTGCACGGATGGAGTTGCGTGCGTTACATTTCATACAAATCTTCTTCTTTAATAAGCGTTCGTCTGCTTCCGGAAATTTTCCCATAATAATTCACCTGAGATAAATTGTAAAAATATGAATTTAAGTTAAGTCGCCGAACCTTTATTACAAGGTCCATAAAATATCAATTAACTTGTTTCAAAGGAATGATAACTATCACTTAATGCATATAAGAGTTTTGGATATTTTCCGGGGAACTGTCGGAACGCCGTTTTGGCTGTCGGCCGGAAATCGGAATCAATCTCTCTGACTTGTGACGGGGTTATTATTATTAGATAAAAACACATTAAATTTATATCTGTTTTTGACATCAGCACTATTTTCACAAACGTTTAAACCTGTTTAAAAGTCATATTGAATTCAAATCACGAATCAAAGTCATTTATAATCATTTACGGAGCAAAAGAAATGCCTATCCACCCGATCGAATTCCGTTACGGAACAAAGGAAATGAAAGAAGTCTGGTCCCAGGAGACCCGCCTTCGGACACTTGTCCAAACCGAAATCGCCCTTTCCAAGGCCGAGGCAGACCTCGGAATGATCCCGAAAAGTGCCGCCGTCGAAATCGAAAAATCCCTTCCGCTTGTCAAATGGGAACGCGTCGATGAAATCGAGCGTGAAATCAATCATGATATGATGGCCGTTGTTAAAGCGATTTCCGAACAATGTAATGCCGACGCCGGCAAATGGGTGCACTTCGGCGCAACGTCCAACGATATATTAGACACCGCAACGACGCTTCAGTTCAAAGACGCCGTGGTCATCATGGAAGAAAAACTCTACCGCTTGCTTGCCGTTTTGGTCAAACAGTCCGAAGACCACAAAAACACGGTCTGCTGCGGCCGAACGCACGGACAGATCGGCGTCCCGACAACTTACGGCCTGCGATTTGCGATTTGGGCATCGGAAGTGGACCGCCACATTGACCGCTTAAACGAACTCAAACCCCGTCTTCTGGTCGGCCAAATGACCGGCGCCGTCGGCACTCAAGCCGCTTTCGGCAAAAACGGCATCGAAATTCAAAAGAAAACGATGGCCTACTTGGGCATCGGCTCTGTGGACGTTTCCAACCAGCTGATTCAGCGGGACCGGCACGCCGAATTCGTGATGTGGATGGGAGGCGTCGTGACGACGCTTGACAAAATCGGCACGGAAATCCGCTCCATGCAGCGCAGTGAAATCGGCGAACTGGAAGAAGGATTCGGGAAAAAACAGGTCGGCTCTTCCACCATGCCGCATAAAAGAAATCCGATCAAATCCGAACAGATCTGCGGCTTGGCGCGCATTGTCCGCGGTTTTATCGAAACCGAACTTCTGAACAATACGCTTTGGGACGAACGCGACCTGACAAACTCTTCCGCCGAAAGAATCGTTTTTCCGGAAGGATGTATTTTGGCGGACCACATTCTCAATCTCGGAATCAACGTTTTGGAAAATCTGAGGTTCAACCAAGCCAACATTGACAGAAACTTAAATCTGCTCAACGGGCTGAATATGGGCGAGGCCATCATGATCGAACTGACCCTCCGCGGTGTCGGCCGGCAGGAAGCACATGAAATTGTCCGTTCGGCCGCTATGAAATCCGTTGAAGAAAACGTTCATTTCAAAGACGCGCTTTTGGCTGACAAGGAATTGGCGGCCGTTTTAACCGGCGACGACATTGAAAACTTGGTTAACCCGTACAAATATATCGGAACGGCTGTTGAACAGGTTGATAATTTAAATCAAAAATTAAAATCAAAATACGGAAATAAAATTTAATTTCCGTTTCTTTTTTTCTTTAAATTTAATCCCGGTCTTCGCGTCTTGCGAAAAAGAAAGCCGCTACTGCCAGAGGGAACAAAAAGACAATAATAATTGCCCCGATGTCTTCAACTTTTGTTTCAAAACCGGAAGAGCTTTCGATATCGCCGGGGGAAGATCCCGGAACAATATGTTTGCCGCCGGAATTACCGGTCGGTGTTTTAGGTTCTTCTTTCGTTTCATTGAATGAAAGCGTGTACGGGAACAGATAAGAATGTTCTGCAAGTGTATCATTCACTTCAACGACATCATATTTTACCAGCGGTCCGTGGCGGATAATTCTTGCATCCGCATTCTCCGGAGAATCCGAGTCAAGATAATACCAGTAATCTTTTGTTTTGATATCATAAAGATGAATGATGACATTCCCGACCGTGTCTGTTTTATTTTCACCGTTTCCGAAAATGCTTTTTAATCCGTTTCCGCCGGAAAGAGTCAGAACACTGTTCAGAACATGAGAACTGTCCGTTGAATTGGACTGGTTGTGCGTACCGCCGAGATAGAAATGACCGATTTGACCGGCCGAAACGGTAATTGAAGAATTATTAACAGTTGTGTTGTAACCGCCGCCGTATAACGTCCCGACAGTCCCACCGCCTACATTGATTTTGGTATTATTGACGGTACTGCCGCTGTCGCCGCCGCCTATAACAGTTAAGATTTCAGAGCCGTCTGCGATATTGAGAACAGAGGATTCAGTGCGGCCGAACCCGCCGCCGTAAACAGAATTTAACTTTGAACCGTTAATGTTAATTTCGGAATTATTAACGTAAGCATTTGAACCGCCGCCGCCGTACACATCAGGGATTGTATGACCTGCCGTCCGGCCGATGCTCTCATTGATATAAATCACTGCTTTCTGCGTGACATAACTGACATCATATCCGCCGGCATAAACATTCGAAACATTTCCGCCGTTGACTCGGATATTTGCGGTTTCAGTATTTGTTCCCGAAAAACCGCCGCCGCCGTAAAGGTGAGAAACGCTGCCGTTGTTGACGATGACATTGAATTCTTTCAGATATCCTCTTTGATTGCTTAAAATGTAACTTGTGGAGCCGCCTTCGACAATGACGGTTGCTTTTTTGTCGGTCGTTTTATCCGGCCCGTTTCCGGACCACCACCAATGATCGCTGGTGCCGCCGTAAACGGTATTCATGGATGAATTGTCTTTAACGGTAATTGTGATTTCGCCGCCGACGCCGCCGAATTCACCGCCGCCGTTTAATTGAGTACAAGTCACGTTGCCGCCGACGATGATATTAACGTCTCCTTCGGTGACAAGACCTTTATAACTGTAATAACCGGCCGCGCAGCTCCAGTAAAACGATGTATTGCCTTTCAGAATCATCGTCACGTTGCCGCCTTCATTTGTCGGATTTCCGAATTGGTCAGGAATGATACGCGTATTGCCCTGACGGCCGCCGGCCATGAGACGGTAACTGATATTTGTATCTCCCGCGACAACAAGTTTCACGTCGCCGTAAACATTTCCGTAATTGATTTCCGAATAACGCGTTGCCCAAATGGAATCACCGCCGCCGCCGACAACTGTATTAAAAGAATGTTTGACGCCGGGAACAGAATTCAAACAAATATGACTGTCGGCTTCTTTTTCGCCTTCATCACAAACCGGACAGGCATTCAGATGGAATGTGACATTGCCGAAAACTTCCCCGTATGCGCTTGCGCCGAAAGCCACGTTTCCCGATGAATTATAAAAATGAGAACTGATGTTGCCGTAAATATTGCCGTAATGGCTGTGCCCGACAATGCCTGAACCGGAAGCGCCGCCCAGAAAACCGCCCATACTGCCGCCGTGGAAAGTCGTAATAGCGGAATCGAAAACGGAAACAAATATATTGCCTTCAATATTTCCGATTCTGCTGCCGCCGTAAAACGTACTGATGACGGAACGGTGAACAGAAACATGAATCTCGCTCTTCGTCAGACCCGTCGTCACAATGTGTCCGTTATTACTGCCGCCGTAAAGAGTCACGATTTTAGAATCGGCGGTGTTCAGCGAATCCGTGACGGAAAGATCCAATTGGCTGTTTGCAATATCACCGTTTTCACTGCCACCGTAAACTGTTGAGACAACGCCGCCCTTATAAGAAGCGCACAAGATACTGTTGTTGAGTGTTCCGTTTTTATTGCCGCCGTAAACGCTGCCGACGGTTCCGCCCGAAATAACAACATTTGTGTTTAAAGAAGATTCTTCGGATGAATCTCCTTGATTACCGCCGTAAACATTCCCGACAGTTCCGCTTTGAACCGTTACGGAAGTGGTCATGACAACCGGACTGCCCGCCCCGTAAGAATTGTCTTTTGAGCCGCCGTAGATGTCATAACCGGCAATGTTATCGGAACCGGAATAGCTGTCGTAATTCAATTGCGTATAAGAAGCGTCACCGGTAATGATGATCGGAACACCGTTGGCATAAACGGCCTGATTTGAAACATCGATTTCAACCGCTCCGGAGGCCGATGCGGGAAGTGCAAAAATCAGTAAAAGAAATAATAAAACTGCAAAAATACAGTGTTTTGAATTCATAGAATGTCCTAACAATTTCTATAAATGAATTATATTTAGAATATAAAAGTTTTTTGAAACAAAAAATAATAAAAAATAAATAAAATATAGAAAATAATTATACATTTTTCTAAAAAATGACAAATCTAAAAATATAACAGAATAGAACCGTAAATTATCACTCGAAATGAATTCAGAGT
>CAYUQC010000056.1:5560-11850 GCA_964446755.1 uncultured Methanosarcinales archaeon | reverse complement strand
CTTTTGCCGTTATGGTTCGAAATGCTGCGGTTGCTTCAAATCATGCTCAAATCCGCCGTACCGGCGGAAAAGAACTTTCTCTTCTCGAAAATGTACGCCGGCCGATTGTTGTCTGCAACAAATCCGATTCTTATTCACTGGCACCGTCGGTTGCGCCGAAACTGCACAATCTCGGCATAATGCTCCCTTATTCGGCGGCGCATTATGTTTTATTCAATTATTTGAATACGGATGTTGTTGTAATGACATCCGCCAATCTCCCGGGACTGCCGATGGTGATTGATAATGACGATGCCTTTTCCAAACTTTCAGACATCGCCGATTATTTCCTTTTCCATAACCGTCTGATTCAAAACCGTACGGATGATACGGTGATTCGTTTTGTCAACGATGAGCATGTCTTTCTGCGCCGTTCGCGCGGTTTTGTTCCCGAGAGAATCCGTTTGCCGTTTTCCCATCCGAAAGGAATTGCAGGTGTCGGCGCCGAGATGAACAACACCTTATCGTTTGCAAAAGACGGCAACATTTTTTTGTCGCAATATATCGGCAACACAAAACATCTGCAAACTGCCGCTTATCATGCGGAAGTTTTTGAAACGCTTCGGCAGCTGACAGGCATCCGTCCGGAGATTGTGGCCTGCGATATGCATCCCGATTTTAACACGACACATTTTGCCGAAGAATACGCTTCTGAAGAAAAAACGGCATTGATTCGTATTCAGCATCATCATGCGCATATTTGTTCCGTTATGGCGGACAACGATTTGCCGCTTGAGTCGGCGGTTCTCGGGATTGCGCTTGACGGTGTCGGTTACGGTGATGATCAAACCGTTTGGGGGGGCGAGATTTTAAGATGCACTTATGCGGACTACGACCGTTTGTCATCACTGGCACCGCAGCCGATGGCAGGCGGAGACCTTGCAACGAAGTTTCCGGCACGGTTGGTTTTCGGCATGCTTTATCCTTACCTCTTAAACGGCACGCTTTCCGAAGATGATTTACTGTCTTTGGATTTGTTTTTCCCGCGCGGCGCGGATGAGGCAAAAGTTGTTTTGTCGCAGCTGAGAAATTATTTTAATGTTTCTGTTTCAAGCAGTTCCGGACGTGTTTTGGATGCCGCCGCCGCCCTGCTTGGACTTTGCGGCGAGCGGACTTTTGACGGCGAGCCGGCCATGCTTTTGGAATCTGCCGCTTACCACGGGATTGCGGAATTGACGGCCGGATCGGATTTGGCGGATTTGTCCTTTCTGACGGAAACGATTGATTCAGAAAATATTCCGACACTTTCAGATTTGTTTTATTTTAAGCCGGTTCTGAAACGAGTTCCCGATGAAAACGGGCGGCTTGTTTTGGATACATCTGCATTGCTTTATGCGCTTTACGCCGAAGTTGTTAAAAGAGGAACTTCCCGCTTCTCCACTAATCAATTGGCGGCATTGTTTGTTCACGCTTTTGCCGAAGGGGTCGGGCAAATGGTTTTGCAGAGCGCCCGAAATTCCGGCATCGGCATTGCATGCCTGTCCGGCGGCGTGGCCAACAATGATTATATTGTTTCGGTTTTGGCACAAATACTGAAAGAGAACGGCATTGTTTTGCTGACGCATAAAAACCTGCCGCCGGGAGACGGTTGTATTTCTCACGGGCAAGTTGCATCGGTGACGGCACGGTTGCTGCTCGGCGCTGAAAAGAACTTCGGGAATAACCTTTAAATATAATCGTTATGATTATACGTTGCTTTTATTGTTTTTTCTGATAATGAAAATTCAGACCGCTCTCTTAATTTCTTCTGCGAGGGTTGTCGAGTGGTCAAAGGCGCCGGACTTAAGATCCGGTTCCGAAGGGATTCGTGGGTTCAACTCCCACCCCTCGCACCATATTCTTTATTTTTGATTCACATTTTCAACCCGGGACTGTTCATATTTTTTAATTTTCATCTTTTCCAATTTATTTAAAAACATTCATTTGGAATTGATTTTTTCTTCTTTTGAGGTTTTATCTGTGAAATTTCAAAAAATCAAAGAATCAATTTCCGAATTCAACTTTTTTGCCGATGAAAAAGGCATTTCTCCGGTGGTCGGCGTTCTGCTTCTTTTGGCAATCACAGTCGTCATGGCCGGTTACTTGGCAACAGAAGTTTTGAGTTATGAATTTACCGCGCCGTCCCAGCCGGTCAGTCTGACCGCACGGATTGAAAACGTCACCGTCGGCAGCGCACAGTATAAAGCCGTTCGGCTGGAACACGGCGGTGGTGCCCCGCTTCAAACGTCAAATATCCGGATCTTATTCAATCAATCGGAAGCCGATCTTTCTTACTTCAAAAATGAAACGTTCCGAATCGGTGAATCGCTTCTCATCGGCGGTATTGAAAGCGGCAAATCGGCGGTGCTGACGTATCCGGTTTCCCGAAGCACAAAAAAGCCGGCACGGGATATTCTGACAGCAGGCGGGTCAGCCGAACTGACAGTCATTGATTCTTCCAACAATCAAATTCTTTTCAAAAAAGTGATCTATGTTTAAAGAACTTTTATTGATCCGGTTTTGATTTACAATAAAGGAACCGTAAAAAGTTCTTTGTAAAGAGGTCCTTCCTGCGTTAATTCGCTTTCCATTAAACTGATGCGGGAAACCGGCGTTTCAAATTCGGCGTCGATTGAATCAAGGAATTCACCGATTTCTTTCTCGGAGCGGGGCGGGTTTTTAAATCGGATACGCCGCCCCAAAGTGACGTGCGGAACAAATCTTTTCCGGTCCGTTTCAAGAGTCGCATTCTGAAACGCGGTTGAAAGGATGCGGTGAATTTCCGCCAGTTCGGTGGATTCGCCGCCGGCCCAAACCAAAGATTCATTTCCCCGTTTAAACCGTCCGATTTCCGTAAATCTCATATTTACCGGATGATTCTAAATTGCCTTTTTCATCAGTTCTTTTATTTTTTCGGCATCGGCCGGTTTTGTGTCTCCGAGAAAAATGAGTGTCATGTGCAGGTTTTGAGGTTTCGTAAAATTTCCTTCTGCGCTTTTTCTCAGGATATCAGTGAATTCTAAAAAATGCCGGTTCGTTTCTTCCGGAAAGTGAGCAGCAATAAATAATCTCATTTTATCTCCTTTCGGCGCGGTTAAAATCCTTCATTTTATTCAAAAGTATTGATGATATTCAAAAGAGTTGACGGGTCTTAAAATCATTTTGTTTGTTTTTTAAATACTATAAATCCTATTTTATTTATTAAAGCATTTTACCGTTGACGGGAAAATCTTTGCGGGGAATTATATTTGACAGGAAAAGAAAATCAGACAACCGTAACAATCGGTTTGGAGGATCTGCAGAGTCCGTTCCAGCATGCCGAACATAAGTCAAAAGAGGGTTTGCGTGTAACGATTATCGGAATGGCCGTAAACATTATACTGACAATCGTTAAAGTGGTGGCAGGTGTTGTCGGCAACAGTGCAGCTTTGATTGCCGACGGGGTTCATTCGCTTTCGGATCTTTTAAGTGATTTTGTCGTTATTTTCAGTATCCGCATTTCCGCGAAGCCCGAAGATGACAGTCATAATTTCGGGCACAAAAAAATCGAAAATCTGGCTTCCGTCATTGTCGGCGTGATGCTGCTTTTTGCAGGCGTTCTGATCCTGTATGAAGGCGCCGGAACGATTTATGATTTTATTGAAGGGACACCCGTTGAAAAACCGGCAATGGTTACATTCTATGTTGCGCTTTTATCCATTATCGGCAAGGAACTGCTGTATCAGTACACCCACAGAGTTGCCAAAAAATTGGGCAGCGATATGATTGAAGTGAACGCTTGGCACCACCGGACAGATGCTTTTTCATCCATCGGCGTTGCTGCCGGTATCGGGGCCGCGATTCTGCTCGGCGATAATTGGGCGATTCTTGATCCGGTCATGGCCGTTCTTTTAGCGCTTTATATTCTTTATATCGCGGCCAAAATCATTTACAACAGTACGAATGATTTGATGGAGGCGTCTCTCAGCCCCGAAGTCAATGAAGAAATCAAATCCATTATTTTGGACTGCGGCGGCGTTTTGAACATGCATTCCTTAAAAACACGCAAGCTCGGCAGCTCCAAAGCGATTGATATGCATATCATGATTGATGAAAATCTGACCGTTAAAGAAGCGGCCGAAATCCAAAAGGACGTTGAGAATTGTTTGAAGCAGCGGTTCGGTCCGGACACATATGTGATTATAAAGGTCGAGCCGTTTTTGGACCGGAAAGTGGATCGTGAAAAACATATATTGGACGGGCTTTAATCCTTTCCTTTCTTTTATTTTTTACATTAAAGAACATGAAAAATAAGGGCACGATGTCGGCTTTTCCAATACTATTTTATATCAAAAGTCAATTGACTTATCCAAAACAGAAATATCTTGCCGGGAGCGATTATCTGCTTCTCGTTTTCTTTTTATCTGTTCATTATTTTTGAAATGTGATTGATATGGCACAAAAACCGCAAACTTTAGCTGAAAAAATTATCAGCGGCCGTGCCGGCAAAGACGTTTACGCCGGCGACATCACTCTTGTGGATGTTGATGTGACCGCTGTCCAGGACGGAACAGGACCGCTCGCGGTCCAGCAGCTGGAAAAAATGAATCTGGTTCAGGCCGCAAACCCTGACCGCACCGTTCTTTTTATTGACCACGCCGCGCCCAGCCCTCAAAAAGACCTCTCCAACGCGCATGTGATTCTCAGAACCTTTTCCAAGAAAACCGGCGCGCATCTCTCCGAAGCCGGTGAAGGTGTCTGTCACCAGCGTTTGGTTGAATCTTATGTGAATCCGGGCGATGTTCTCATCGGCGCCGATTCACACACCTGTACTTCCGGTGCGCTCGGCGCATTTTCAACCGGCATGGGCTCAACCGATGTGGCTGTCGGTATTGCGCTCGGCAAAACTTGGTTCCGCGTCCCTGAAACTTTCCTTGTAAATGTTACCGGGGAATTTCCCAAGGGCGTTTATGCCAAAGATTTGATTCTTCACTTGATCGGTCTCATCGGCGCCGACGGCGCAACCTATAAAGCGCTTGAATTCCGCGGCGAAACCGTTGAAAAAATGACGATGTCCCAAAGATTTACGCTGGCTAACATGGCGGTCGAAGCCGGTGCAAAAGCCGGTCTTTTTGAAACCGATGCAACAACCAAAGCCTATCTTGAAGAACGCGGACGCGGCGACAAATTCAAAGAAATCAAAGTGGATGAAGGCGCAACATACGAACGCGTTATCGACATCGATGTTTCCAAACTCGAACCAACGATTTCAAAACCGCACACCGTTGATAATACTGCAACAGTCGGTGAAATCGCAGGCACTAAAATCGACCAGGTTTTTATCGGTACCTGCACAAACGGCAGAATCGACGATCTTGAAATTGCCGCCAAGATTCTGGAAGGCAAAGTCAGACACCCCGACACCCGCTTGATTGTTGTTCCGGCCTCCAAAGAGATTTACTTGGAAGCTGTTCAGAAAGGGTATATTGAAACATTTATCAAAGCCGGCGCAATTATCATGGCACCGGGCTGCGGTCCGTGTGTCGGCGTTCACGAAGGCGCGCTTGCCGACGGCGAGGCTTGTCTGGCCACGCAGAACCGGAATTTCCAGGGCCGTATGGGCAACACGGAAGGGTTCATCTATCTCGGCTCTCCGGCCACGGCCGCCGCAACAGCGATTGCAGGCGTCATTGCAGACCCCCGTGAGGTGATTTAAATGGCAGACATCATGAAAGGCAAATCATTCAAATTCGGTGATGATATCAGTACCGATCACATTGCTCCCGGCCGCTTGTTCCATCTGAGAACAAATCTTCCGGAACTCGCCAAACACGTTTTGGAAGATGCTGATCCTGAATTCGCCAAAAAAGTTCAGAAAGGCGATTTCGTTGTTGCCGGCAACAATTTCGGTCTCGGTTCCTCGCGCGAACATGCGCCGACAATTATTAAGATGGCCGGGGTCAGTGCCGTTTTGGCAAAATCGTTTGCCCGCATTTTCTACAGAAATGCAATCAATGTCGGTTTACCGGTTCTTATTTGCGATACGGATCAGATCGATGAAGGTGACCTGCTTGAAGTCGATCTTGCCGGCGGTATCATCAAAGACGTCACAAAGGGCATTGAATTGACTTTCTCACCGCTGCCCGATGCGATGATCACAATTCTCAATGACGGCGGCTTGGTGGCCCATATTGAGAAAAATAAAGGGTTTAAATTCGATTGAAAAGATTCAAAATCTTTTCATTTCTTTTTCATTTTTTGAATCTATCATTTCGTTTTACATTATGTTATAT
>CAYUQC010000056.1:3058-5550 GCA_964446755.1 uncultured Methanosarcinales archaeon | reverse complement strand
CTTTTTAATTTTAATTGTATAATCTGACAAAAATTAATCAAAAATGGTCAAATTAAATTTTGTTTTTTTATTTGAAAAACGGATATATACTTTAAATCGTTTGAATGTCTATCTTATTGCAGAATTTGTAAGCGGTAACTTTACTTTTACACATTTATCAGGAAAATAAACATGAAAACAGATCGTTTTGTCATTACAGTCATCGGTGTCGATACGGTCGGCATTGTTGCCGGCGTCACACGTGTGATGTCCGATTTCGGCGTCAATATTATCGACATTCGTCAAACGCTTATGGAAGACATTTTTACCATGCTAATGATCGGCGAAGTCAAGAATGAGAATTTTGTTTTAAAAGATTTTCAGGAAAAAATGACCGGCGTCGGGCAGGATCTTAAAGTTGAAATCCGCGTTCAGCATGAAGATGTTTTCAGATACATGCACCGCATTTAATTCAGGAAAGGAGTTGGCTTATGTATCTGACATCTGAAGAAATCTTGGAAACCATTGAAATGGTCCGGATGGAAAATCTGGATATCCGTACCGTGACAATGGGTATCAGCCTGAGAGACTGTTCTCATCCTGACATCGATGTTTTCAATCAAAATGTTTATGAAAAAATTGTCGGCAAAGCTGAAAATTTAGTCAGCACAGCCGAAGCGGTTGAGGATTTATACGGTATCCCGATCATCAATAAACGCATTTCCGTAACGCCGGTCGCAATCGCTGCCGAAGCATGTAAAAGCCCCGATTTTGTCTCCGTTGCGCAGACACTGGACAAAGCCGCTAAAGAAGTCGGCGTTAATTTCATCGGCGGTTTCGGCGCTTTGGTCCAAAAAGGCATGACAAACGGTGACCGCCGTTTGATTGAATCCATTCCCGAAGCGCTCGCAACGACGGAACGTGTCTGTTCTTCCGTGAATTTGGCCAGCTCCAAAGCCGGTATCAATATGGATGCTGTCGCGCTGATGGGTGAGATCATTAAAAAGACGGCCAAACTGACGGCGGACGCGGACAGCATCGGCTGCGCCAAGCTGGTGGTTTTTGCCAATGCGCCCGATGATAATCCGTTCATGGCAGGTGCTTTTCATGGTATCGGTGAAGCCGAATGCGTCATTAATGCCGGTGTCAGCGGTCCGGGTGTTGTAAACTCGGCTGTCAGAAGGCTCAAAAATCCGTCTCTGGGGGAAATTTCCGAAGAGATTAAGAAAACAGCCTTTAAGATTACAAGAATGGGCGAAATGGCGGCGCGTGAAGTTTCTCAGCGCCTGAATGTTGAGTTCGGTGTCGTTGATATCTCTTTAGCCCCGACGCCGGCTGTCGGCGACAGCGTTGCGGAGATTCTGGAAGCGATGGGCTTGGAACGCTGCGGCACGCACGGAACAACGGCCGCATTAGCTCTTTTAAACGATGCCGTTAAAAAAGGCGGCGCAATGGCTTCCTCTTCTGTCGGCGGTTTAAGCGGTGCTTTCATTCCGGTTAGCGAAGACGCGGGAATGATCCGCGCGGTTGAAGACGGCGCCTTGTCTCTTGAAAAATTGGAAGCTATGACATGTGTCTGTTCGGTCGGATTGGATATGATTGCCGTTCCCGGTGACACGTCCGCGTCAACGCTTTCGGCGATTATTGCGGATGAGATGGCTATCGGCGTCATCAATAAAAAGACAACGGCTGTTCGTATTATACCTGCAGCCGGAAAAAAAGTCGGTGATTCGGTCGAGTTCGGCGGTCTTTTGGGTGCCGCGCCCGTCATGAATGTCTCAGCTTTCAGTTCCGAAGAATTTATTAAACGCGGGGGCCGGATTCCGGCACCGATTCAATCTTTAACAAATTAATAATTCGTTTTTGCCGGAGAGCTAAGCTCTTCGGCTTTATGATTCTTAAAAAATGAAAAATAACTTAAATTATTTTTGAAAAACAAAGAAAAATAATATTTTTCAACAGAATGTTTTAGTTTACGGAAGAAATCAAAACCAAGAAAAAACAAAAGAATTAAGAAATTTTCTTTAATTCTTCGATGTTTCTCAAAATCATTTTTCTTTCTTCGAGAATATTTTCCTCGATCTTTTCAATGATTTTGTCCATCGGAACAGTTAACTTGTAATATTTTACAGGTCTTCCCTTGCCGTTGTCTCTTTTTTCTTCTCTGATCTCAATCCAGTTGTTGTTTTTAAGATAACGCATGGCGATGCTGACTTCAGGTTGTCTGAGGCCGGACGACATTTCAATGGAGTGAGATGTCAATTCTTTCCCGTCGGACAAACAGGCCAATGTTTTAGCAACCGGCCGGCTAATGTCTAATTTTCTCAGCAATTCTACCATTTCGGAATCTTTACCAATGTATTGTTCACTCATTATAGTTCCTCATTTAAGCTCGTTTCGTTTTTACTCGTTTTTAGACGTTTTTGTGCAGCTATACTGCCATCGTTTTTAATAACTGATGCAATCTTTGTTCCGGAAATAAATGAATTCTTTTTCAAATAAATCTTGAACAA
>CAYUQC010000056.1:0-3048 GCA_964446755.1 uncultured Methanosarcinales archaeon | reverse complement strand
TAATAATTATCAAGTTATAATATTTATGTTTATTCTTTATTAGAATCAAATCCCAATTATATTGAAATTATATATTTCTTTGAATAAATTGTATGAAATCATTTTTCCTGATGACCCGGATATCTTAATCGAGTACGATTGCCATACCTGATCTATTTATTACTTGCGTTTTATAATTTCAAACAATTAGATAAACCGATTAATTATATTTTAAACTTATTGGTATAATTCAAAATATATTTTAATAGTTCTATCTATATCCTGAAATACTCGGGATATACTCACAGATTGTTAAACGGTCAAAACAGTCAATTAATCTTTATGTTTTATTTATTTAAATATTTTTTTATTTAAGAATTTTAACGGTTATATTATTTCGGACCGAATTTACAAAAGCAAAGCTTTTCAGCCGGATTAATTTCAAAAAAGAGTTGTTATTCAGTATAAATGGGCCCGCTGCGATTCGAACGCAGGGCCTTTCGGTTATCAGCCGAACGCTCCACCAGGCTAAGCTACGGGCCCAAATTGATTTTGTTGTATGCTCGTGAGACAACAAACCACTAATATGTATTGTGATATTTAAAGGTTTTGCCATGCGTTGTTTCTATTCTTTTTCGACACACCGAATCACTGCTTTCAAATCGACAATTATTTATAGCAATTATTCCTTGTGTTTATCCGCAGCGTCGACACAATTCAACGTGAATTTAGGCGGCGGGAGCAATATTCATTTTTAAATTCAGTTTTACTATTCATTCGATATGGGCTGGTAGATCAGCGGAAGATCGCTACCTTGGCATGGTAGAGGCCTCGGGTTCAATTCCCGATCAGTCCACTTAAAAACGTGAATGGTAGACGTCTCGGGTCAAAGAGGAACACAAGATTTTGTGTTCCTCTTTTTTTTATTTTCATGCACTTTTTTGAAAAAAGTATTTATATCTAAAAATAAATTTACGATTGTTCAATTACCAGTTGAACACCTATCAAAATAAAACTTTGAGTACACAAATATGAAACAATCAACAACTGGCGGAAGCTCTGCTTCCCAAATAAACGACAGCTATTTTCTGAAAATCGAAAAACCCGGTACAATTTTCTCCGGCACCCGAAAAGATTTAAAATCGGCAGTTCAAGAAATGCATCAACTCGGCTTAATGCCTGCTGAAGGGGTGATCTAAATGTCATTCCATCCTCTTTTCTCCGGCACCAAGGCCGAATTCCAAATCCAGCTTATCGCGGCTCAACACAGCCGTGGTATAAAAAACAACAATCCCATAACAAAACCCTATTCTATCAATGTCCAAAACACAGATTCGGAGGTAGTTTAATGCTGCTTCCGGGTGCTGTGTTATGTGAAAATAACAACCAAAAAGCGGCGTTGAGTTTCAAACCCTTACCAAGAACAAAATTCGATGAAGGAGTTGAAAATCTTGCAGAACTGGTTCGCCAATCTTCCGAGCCGTTAGATTATTTTAAAATTTCTGAAGCTCTTGGATTGCCTTTAATTTCCCGCCATTACAGCCGTTATGTCTATTTTTATCCGGACAGTGCTAAACGGCGCGTCACCGCGTTGTTGAACCGTTTTCCGGATCAATTTGAGTTGACAACAATTGAGAGGGTAAACAGAAAGGGTATTCCTTATTCAGCTCCTGCAGTGAGAACAATTCCGGAGGGAAAACGATGAGTGTTTATATACTCTTCGATTCCGGAGAGTTCACTAAAAATTTGGAAAAAGCCCAATTAACACATCCTAAGCTCAATCAATCGATAGTCTCTAAAATTGCTTTTTCAGAATCTACTGTTTGCATTTTTACACAAGAAAAGTATGCAAACGCCGAATGCAATAAAAGAAATAGAGAAGGTTCATGCTGTACCGTTATTCAAAGAAAAATTGACGACCCTTCTCAATTACAACCGGCAAAAAAATTATCTGACATGTTGGGTGGGATATGATGCTTCTGTCCTGTAAATTTTGTAAATAGGAGGTTGGCCGATGTAGTCAACCCAAAATCACCAGATACTCGCATTGTCCATATACTAAACCGGAACAGTGCAGAGAATACGAGTTAAAAAGACAGTGTTTTGGTATTACCGATTATGCTGAAGTAAACGTGTCACCAGGAGGCTTACAATGATTTCTGATGACTTTATCGATAAAGTCGCTGAACTGCACGGTCTCCAGCGAAGAATTCGCAGATCTATAGACCTTGAAGATTCGGAAAGTTTTGCCGAAAACTATCTCAAGATCGTAGAATGCTCACCTGAACTTTATGAGTGTTTAGAATCGCTCTGCGGATTTCTTGACCAATTTATAATTAATATCGGAGGTGAGGTTTCTGTCAACTGAAATTAAAAAAAATGACAATTCTTGGAGAGATGAACCAATCCTTATTACACGCGGTATGTGGGAAAAGGTCCAAGATGACATTGCAATTCTTAACAAAGAATTGGGTGCTGCTCTCCATGCCACAGGCGTTCGAAGATACAGTCCGGATCTTTACAACTTAGAAAATGGTGAAGACAAAGAAATACTCGAAAGCTTAGGTTTTGTTGACATATACAGATTAGAAAAAGAACAACAAGACAATTTGTCAAAAAACAAAGCCGAACAGATTTTTGAATACTTAATCCAAGAACAGAAGAAGTGTTCGAATGGCCGGATATTTCCGTTAAAAACCAAAGACGTTTGTGACCTTTTCGGCATTAAAAGCAGAAGCCTTGCCATAGACTGGATGGAGAGAACAAAGAAAATGTTTTCTGAAAAAGTTGTAATGCAACGGATGAAAGGCGGATCAAACGGTTATTGGATTATGACACTGACTGATGACGAAATTTCAAAATTGAATCTTGTACGTTAACGTACATACCTTTGTACGCAGTACGTACAGGCTTTGAGGAAATATCGGGAGAAAAATTATGTGAGTATATAAACGGTTTGAAAAAAGAAACTGATTTAATAAAATTTTGTTTGAATATATAATATTTAATAATATATTATATTGCTTATATATTATACTATTATTGGATATTATTTTAAAAAATTTCAAG
>CAYUQC010000055.1:0-12668 GCA_964446755.1 uncultured Methanosarcinales archaeon | reverse complement strand
TTGCCATATTACCCCATCTATTTTCGTTTTTTATAATAACCTCTCAATAGATGTCGTTTTTGAGTCTCAATTTTAAAGAATCTCTTCTGTTTTAAATAATTATTCATTTTAAATTCTTTTTAATGATAATTCCGAAACTATTTTATGATTTATTCTGGACCTGCCTTAAAAATGAACGGATTTATCATTAAATTCGACGGTGATTCGGTGACATACAGAAATGCCGTGCTTTTCATCCTTATTTTTATTTTCCGAGTTTTATTTATATAATGCAATTTATATAATTATCTCACCTTCTTACAGGAGATAAAACATGGTTCGAAAAACACCTCTCAAGCAGACAAATCCGCTGACAAAATATTATCATCAAAAATATCCGAAACAGAAGCAGCCTTATCCCGGCCTCCAAAAAGAAATGAAACCGGTTCCCGACTGCGGGGAAAATTCATATGTCGGAAACGGCCGTCTCACCGGAAAAAAAGCACTTGTCACGGGCGGTGACTCCGGAATCGGAAGAGCAGCCGCTATTGCTTACGCGCGTGAGGGAGCGGATGTCGCCATCGCTTACATGCCTGACGAAGAGCCGGATGCGAAGGAAGTAAAAATGTGGATTGAAAATGCCGGCCGAAAAGCCGTCTTAATTCCAGGCGATTTAAGGAACGAAAAATATTGCCGGAAAATGGTGAAAAAGGCAAACCGTGAACTGAAAGGATTGGATATTCTGGCAATGGTTGCCGGCCAGCAGGTTGCGAAAAAGAGCATCGAAGACATTACAACCGAACAACTCTACAGTGTTTTTACCGTCAACGTTTTTTCAATGTTCTGGACCGTTCAGGAAGCACTTCCGTTTTTAAAGCCGGGGTCTTCGATTATCACAACAGCGTCCATTCAAGCGTATGATCCTTCTCCCGTTCTCTTGGATTATGCCGCTACCAAAGGGGCGATTAAAACATTCACGGAAGGTCTTTCAAAACAGCTCGCCCCTAAAGGCATCCGCGTGAACGGTATCGCGCCGGGACCGATCTGGACGGCTCTTCAGGTCAGCGGCGGGCGCTTTATGGAAGATATTCCGAAATTCGGCGAAGACACACCGCTCAAACGGGCGGGACAGCCGGCTGAATTAGCGTCCGCTTATGTTTTGCTCGCTTCGGAAGAGTCGAGTTACATCACCGGTCAAATCATCGGCATTACCGGCGGAAAACTTCTTTGATTGTTTTCCGTTTTTCTTTTTTCATCCCTCCCTTTTAAATAATATCGGCTTCCATTGATTGTTTATCATGGGCAAGCAATACATTCTTTTTGATATGGACGGCACACTTACAGATTCCCGAATCGGAATCGTCAAATCAATTCAATATTCGTTGGAATATTTCGGAATCGAGGTGCCGGATCTCAACACGCTGACACAGTTTGTCGGACCGCCGCTCTATGCCTCTTATGCCGATTACTACAAAATGAGCCCGGAAGATGCAAAAACGGCCGTTTCAAAATACAGGGAATATTATGCCGAAAAAGGAATTTTTGAAAACGCGCTCTACGATGGCATCGCCGATTTGCTGAAAAATCTGTCCTCCTCCGGAAAAACGCTTGCTGTCGCAACTTCTAAGCCGACTGTTTTTACCGAGAAAATCTTGGATCATTTTGAAATCAGCGGTTATTTCGATTTCGTTTCGGGCAGCGATTAGTCTGACACGCACATTGATAAAGGAAATATTATCCGAACAGCTCTTGAAAATCTGAATGTTTCCGATCCGGGTGATGCAATTATGGTCGGCGACCGCAATGTTGATATTATCGGCGCCGCAAGAAACAGGATCCAAAGCGTCGGCGCTGTTTACGGTTACGGCGGGCGGGATGAATTGACTTCCGTCAGCGCCACTTATTTGGTTGACACTGTTGCGGAACTTTCTGCATTATTGAAAAAAATCTGTTAATTTATTCGTTTTTAAAAACAAAAGCGGTTTCAAACAAAAGTTCGAAACCGTACATTATTTTGTTAATCTTATCTGTTCCTGCTGTGGTGCATGCCGCGCATGTGGTGGCCGGCAGGGGTTGTCTGACTTTTCAGACAATTTAAGTGGCAATCGTTTTGGCAATCAACACCGTTCGGGCAGTTTTCGGCATAAATGCATGAACCGTTTTCCGAAACAAAGCATTGGTCATTCCAATGGGTATTGTTTTTATACATCATGCCATTACCGTGATGTGCCATCGCAGGCGCGGCAACCGCCAATAATATCAAAGCGGCCGCCGTAATTATGAATACTGCTTTTTTCATTTTTCTTTCTCCGATTAAATCGTACTTCTACTATTCTCCTGCTCTATATATGGGTTACTAAGCCAAAAAAAAGCTTCGGGAAAACTTTCCCGAAGCCGAGTTCATCTTTAATTTTCTGTTTAAGCGTTCACGGTCAGTTTACCGCTTTCAATTGTGAAAGAAACCATATATCCGTTGACGTTAACGGTGTATGTGCCGTCTTTCATGTTGTCCAATTGGCCGACTGTGAATTTTTCTTCACCCCATTTCATTTCCATGGTGGACGGACCGTCACGGGTCTTCAGCGGGATGTAAATGTCAAATTCATTGTCGGTGTTGTAACCTGTGGCCGCTGTAATATTTTCTTTATCGATGCTGTTTGAGCCGCCGCCGATTGCGATCACAACAGTTGCGGTGATGTTGTTTCCGTCAGCTGAAACGGTCACGTTGTCAATGTTGGCGGGTCTGTAGGAATACAATGTGCCGTCAACGATATCAAAACCGTACTGTTTCATTGAATCTGTCTTGCCGCCGACAGTTACGGTATATGCCGTTCCTGCTTTAAAGTCGCTCTTCTTGCCGAGGACAACCGTCACATCTTCATAACCGATGTCTTTTGTGTTGACATCACTCGTTGTCACGGCCGGAACAAACACGTCAACTTTTGTGCCGTTGATGTTGACTGTAATATTGTCTTTGTCGATGGATTGGCTGTGTGTTCCCATAATCATGACAGTCATCTGTGCCATGACATTATCGCCGTCCGTGTAAATAATGACGGACTGCGCGGGTGCAGCGGTCACATTTTTTTCAGGCTCTTTATCGTCGGAGCCTAAACAGCCGCTTGCCGCAACAGCCAAAAAGGCAACGGCAAGAACCGCGAAAATCATAAGTATTTTTTTCATCATTTTTCCCTCATTTGTTTTTGATTATTTGATAAGTCTGAAAAAACTTGAACGTCAAGTTTTCGGATAGTTCTTAAAAGGAACTTTCTCTTTATAACCGTTCTCTAAATTGCGGTTTCATTTGCAGTTAACGAAATTTCAAAGACGAGGGTGTTGATGCCGAAAATTAAAAAAGAAGAAATTGAAATTCAATTTCTTTAAACGAGAGAGAAACCGCCGTCCACAATAATGTATTGGCCGGTGACATAACTTGATGCATCGGACGCCAGGTAAAGCAGCGTTCCGTTCAATTCTCCTTTTTTACCCGGGCGGGAAGCCGGTGTTAAAGTGTTGTACAGATTCAGGAAATCTTTGCTTGCAAAAAGCGTGCCCTCTGTCATTTCCGTTTCAAATAAGCCGGGGCCGACACTGTTGACGGTGATGTTATCTTTGGCGTAAGTGGCTGCCATTCCGAGAGTAAGGCCGCGGACAGCTGATTTGGAGGCGTTGTAGACGTGGCGGACAAAAGTATCCTCTTTATCGGCAACAAAAGCGTTTACAGAGGCAATATTGACAACTTTTCCGTATTTTTGTTTACGCATGAGCGGAATCGTGTATTTGGACATCAGGAACATGCTTTTGACATTGGCGTCCATGCTTCTGTCCCATTCTTCAACCGTCAGCGTTTCAACAGATCCGTTCTGGGCGATACCCGCGTTGTTCAGCAGAATGTGGACGGTCCCTAATTCTTTCACCACTTCATCGACCGCTTTTTTCACGTCGTCTTCTTTGGTGACGTCACATTCAACAGCAATCGCTTTTCCGCCGGCGGCAATTATTTCCTTGACACCCGCTTCCAATTTTTCTTTGCGGCGCGCAAGCAAAGCAACGGATGCGCCGTTTTCGGCGAAAGCTTTTGCGGCGGAGAGTCCGAGACCGCTGGATGCGCCTGTGACAATTGCAACTTTTCCTTCCAAATTAAACAGAGCCATTTTTATTTCCTCTCGATTATTGTTTTACTTTATTTAAGAAGCATCTGAGATGCCGTATAAAATTATAAAAAATCAATAATTTAAATAGTTCTCTGTTTTCTTTCATTTGACATGACAATTCCATTTTCGGAACAATTAAATCAAAGAAGCGTTTTTAGAATCTTATCATGCCGAACATGAACGTCAAAGGAAAAAAAGTCTATGTCAAACCGCTTTACTGGGCTATTTTCTGGGCCTCCAAAGCGATTATTGTCATATTGATGATTATTTTCATTCTCCATGAGTTTACCGACGTTTTGGACGGTATTTGGATTTTCTGAAAAGTTGAATTTTTTCAAAACGTTTTTCAAATTTGTTTTTTGATTATTCTCAAAATTCGTTCCCTTTATTATTAAGTTTTTTCAGAATTTTTTCCATATCCGCGGGAACAGATGCCTGCAAAATCAACTTTTTGCCTGAAACCGGGTGACAAAATATCAGTTTGGTTGCATGAAGGGCTTGTCTGTCAATCAGCAGGGGTCTGGCCCCGCCGTACAATTCGTCTCCCGCAACGGGGTGGCCTATGTGGGACATATGGACTCTTATCTGGTGTGTTCTCCCGGTTATGAGATCAAGTTCCACGTAAGAATAACCTTCTTCAAAACGTTCCAATACTTTATATCCGGTGACAGACGGACTGCCGTCTTCTTTCACAATTCTCTTTATATTGTCTTCTCCCTTTCCGATAGGCAAATCTATAATGCCCTCTTCCTCTTCGATTATTCCGCAAACGACAGCCCTGTATATCTTCCTGATACCGCCTTTCTGTCCCTGGGTTATAAAATGATTCTGGACGTAGGCATTTTTCCCGACAAGAATCAAGCCGCTGGTGTTCATATCCAGCCTGTTGATAAATCTGATTTTGTAGGTCTCGCCTCTGTCCAGCATATATTTCATTATGCCGTTTGCCAGAGTATGCTTCGGCTGTCCTTTTGTCGGATATATCACCAATCCCGGCTGCTTGTTAATTGCTAAAAAAGAGTCATCTTCATAAACAACGTCGATGGGTATAGGCTCAGGATCAAAATTACTTCTTCCTTCCGGATATTTTACCTGTACCCAATCCGCCGCATTTACTGGGTCTATGAGTATGGCAGGCTTTCCGTTTCTGAAAATGCCGCCGTCGCTGTAACGTATCTTTTGCATCAGTTTGGCGGAGACGCCTCTCTCACGTTTTAAGAGCTCCTTTATAAGGAGCCCTTCGTCATCTTTTTTCACTTCATATTCAAAATCAAATTTCATAACCGGATTTACCTTAAAGCCGTTTGATCTTTATTGTACTTTCAAACATTAATCATGTTTATTCCGTTTGTTGAGGCTCTGCTTCTTCAAAGTCAATCTGCTCATCCGAATCAGCGTCAAAAGTCTCCTGAACAAATCCCGAATCTTCGCCTGCAGTTCCGCTGCCGTCTTCTTCGTCCTCAATCGGTTGCTTCACGGCCGCAACGCTGACAACTTTATCGTTTTCCGAGAGCTTCATAATGCGGACGCCTTTTGTATTGCGTCCCTGCTCACGGAGTTCGCCGACACGGATCTTTATGATGATTCCTTCCGTGCTGGTAATGATGAGCTCGTCATCTTTGCCGACGGATTTCACCGCAACGACCCGGCCGTTTCTGTCATCGGTAACGATCGACATCACACCTTGCGTTCCGCGGTGTTTTTTGATATATTCGTCAAAAGCGGTCACTTTTCCGTAACCGTTTTCAGTGATCGTCAAAAGCGCTTCTTCAGGGTTGACAATGTCCATACTGACAACCGCGTCATCCGGCTTGACAAGGCGCATACCGATCACACCGCGTGCGGAGCGGCCCATCGGGCGCACTTCTTTTTCATCAAAGCGAACAGCTTTGCCGCCTCTGGAAACCATTACAACTTCACGGTTGTCATCGGTTTGAATCACGTTGACAAGTTCGTCGTTAGGCATTAAAGTGGTTGCGATAATTCCGGCTTTTCTCGGGTTCTTGAAGTCGGTCAGCGGGGTTTTCTTCACTGTTCCCTGCTTTGTCACCATCATCAGGTACTGTCCCTCTTTAAATTCGGAAACAGGGATCGAAGCGGTGACATATTCGTCTTCTTTCAGATCCAGGAAATTGACAATGGATTTGCCTTTGGAGGTGCGGCTTCCTTCCGGAATTTCGTAACCCTTCTTCCAGTAAACGCGTCCTTTGTTCGTGAAGAACAAAATGTAATTGTGCGTTGAGGAGACAAACAAATTGACGACAATGTCTTCCTCCTTTGTTTCCATGCCGATGATACCCTTGCCGCCGCGGCGCTGGCGCGAGTAAGTGTTGGCGGACAGCCTCTTGATGTAACCGCGGTTGGTCATTGTGATGATGACATCTTCTTTTTGAATCAGGTCTTCATTGTCAATGTCGAAACCGCCGTGAATAATCTTGGTTCTGCGGTCATCGCCGTATTTTTCTTTCATTTCCAGCAATTCGGCGCGAATCAGACTGTATTTGATTTCATCGCTTCCGGCAATCTTTTCGAGTTCCTTGATTTTCTCCAGAACTTCGTCAAGTTCGTCCAATATTTTTTGGATTTCCATTCCGGTAAGCCGCTGAAGTCTCATTTCCAAAATCGCTTTGGATTGGATATCATCGAGTCCGAACCGTTCCATCAACCCTTCTTTCGCGGTTTGAGTGTCGGCGGACGCTTTAATCAATTCGATGACCGGATCGATATTATCCAACGCAATTTTCAAGCCGTTTAAGATATGTTCGCGCTCGCGGGCGGATTTCAAATCAAAAAGCGTTCTTCTTTGAATAACTTCCATCCTGTGTTTTAAATAAATCTTCAAAAGCTGGCGGATGCCCATCACACGCGGCACACCGTCAACGATTGCCAAATTGATGATACCGAAGCTTGTTTGAAGCTGCGTATGTTTGTAAAGCTGGTTCATCAACACATCGGCATTTGTTCCGCCGGTGAGTTCCAAGACGAGGCGGATACCCTCACGGCTCGATTCGTCACGCAGGTCGGAAATCCCGGTGACTTTTTTATCACGGACCAATTCGGCGATATTTTCAACCAAACGCGCTTTGTTCACCTGATACGGAAGCTCGGTCACGACAATTTTCTGGCGGTTGGCTTTCATTTCTTCAATGTGGGAAACGGCCTGAATACGGACACTGCCGCGTCCGGTTTTGTAAGCGTTGATGATGCCCTCGTTTCCTAAAATCACGGCGCTTGTCGGGAAATCGGGGCCGTGAATGACCGTCATCAATTCGGGAACATCCGCGTCCGGATTATCGATCATCATGACGGACGCGTCAATGACTTCCGAAATATTGTGCGGCGGCATATTTGTTGCCATACCGACGGCAATACCGGTGGAACCGTTGATGAGTAAATTCGGCAGTTTTGCGGGCAGAACCGCGGGTTCCTTCAGCGATTCGTCGTAGTTGGGGCGGAAATCCACCGTGTCTTTGTCCAAATCTTCCAGCATCTCGGCGGAAATCTTTCCGAGACGGACTTCCGTATAACGCATGGCAGCCGCTTCATCACCGTCAATGGAACCGAAGTTGCCCTGACCGTCAATGAGCGGATAACGCAGGGAGAAGTCCTGTTCCAACCGGACGAGCGCGTCGTAAACAGATGAGTCGCCGTGCGGGTGGTATTTACCGAGAACGTCACCGACAACGTGGGCGGATTTTTTCATCGGTTTATCGGACGTCACACCGTTTTCTTTCATGGAATACAGGATTCTGCGGTGAACCGGTTTTAAACCGTCGCGTGCATCCGGAAGCGCACGGCCGACGATAACGCTCATTGCATACTGGATGTATGACGTTTTCATTTCATCATACAGGAAGACAGGTTTGACGGAGACGTGTTCTTCATCAATGACAGGAATGCCGTCTTCATCGCCGCCGCCGTCTTCGCCGGTTTCAACGGGGACGGTTTTGACATCTTCTTCAACATCGTCGGGAAGTTCGGAGCGGCGGATGTATTCATCCAATACCTGTTGCTGTTGGTTGTTTTGATTTTCGTCCATTTTTCTCACCTCAGATGTCCAAATTCACCACTTCTTTGGCGTGTTCCTGGATGAATTCTTTTCTCGGGAGAACCTCATCGCCCATGAGAATCGTGAAAATTTCATCCGCGGCAATCGCGTCTTCGATCGTTACCTGGAGCAATGTGCGGGTTTCGGGATTCATGGTCGTTGACCAAAGCTGCTCGGGATTCATTTCACCGAGACCTTTGTATCGTGACACATTGACGCCTTTGTCTCCGATTTCTTCCAATTTCGCTTTCAATTGTCTGTCGTTGTAAGCGTAATATTCCGTTTTTCCTTTCTTGATTTTGTAAAGCGGCGGCTGAGCAATGTAAACGTAACCGCTGTTGATTAAATCCGGCATGTAGCGGAAGAAGAAGGTTAAAATGAGCGTTCTGATGTGCGCGCCGTCAACATCGGCATCAGTCATAATGACAACTTTGTGGTAGCGCAGTTTGTCAAGCTCCATCTCGTCGCCCAATCCGGCGCCGAGCGCCGTGATGAGGGATCCGATTTCCGCGTTTTTGAGGGCCCTGTCCATTCTGGTTTTTTCGACGTTGAGAATTTTTCCCCGAAACGGCAGAATTGCCTGAATCGACCGGTCACGTCCCTGTTTAGCGGAGCCGCCGGCAGAATTACCTTCAACAAGGTAAAGTTCGCACAGTGACGGGTCGCGTTCGGAACAGTCGGCGAGTTTTCCGGGCAGCGTGCTGACTTCAAGCGCGCTCTTTCTGCGGGTGAGTTCTCTGGCTTTCTTGGCAGCTTCTCTCGCTTTTTTGGCAAGAAGCGCTTTTTCCAAAATCGCGGTTGCCACTTTCGGATTTTCTTCGAAATATTCGGAGAGGCCTTCCGTTACGAGAGAGTCCACAATACCTTTGATTTCACTGTTTCCCAGTTTTGTCTTTGTCTGGCCTTCAAATTGCGGCTCTAAGAGCTTTACGCTGATTATGGCTGTCAGACCTTCACGGATGTCTTCGCCGCTTAATGCGGCCCCGTCTTTGTTGTCTTTATCGAGATTATTTTTCTTGATGTAGTCATTGGCGACGCGGGTCAAAGCGGACTTAAAACCGACCATATGCGTGCCGCCTTCGGTCGTGTTGATGTTGTTGGCAAAAGAATGGACGTTGGAATTGTAACTTTGCGTGTACTGCATGGAGATTTCAACATCGGTTCCTTCTCTTTGGCGGTCAAAATAAATCGGATTTTCATGAAGGACGCTTTTGCCGCCGTTTAAGTATTTGACGAATTCGATGATGCCGCCTTCATAATAAAGGTCGTGATATTTCTCTTTGATACCGAGAGAACGTCCGGATTTCTTTTTGATGCCGCCGCTTTCTTCATCTTCATCATCCGATTCAAGGTCGGCCGTCAGTTCCGAATCATCTTCGGCAATGCTTCCGAATTCCTCATCGCCGGCATCGGGAAGCCTGAGGTCTTCGGTAATGATATGGATGCCTTTGTTCAGGAAAGCCAATTCTCTGAGGCGGTTGAGCAGAATTTCGTATTTGAAGTCAACCGTTTCAAAAATTGTTTTGTCCGGCATGAACTGGATGGTTGTTCCGGTTTTGTCTCCTTCGTATTCGCCGACGATTTCAAGACCTGAGGTCGGAATACCGTAGGCAAATGTTTGGCGGTAGACTTTTCCGTCTCGCCTGACTTCGGCGATCAGCCATTCGGAGAGTGCGTTGACGACGGAAACACCGACACCGTGCAGGCCGCCGGAGACCTTGTATGTGTTTTTGTCAAACTTTCCGCCGGCGTGAAGAATCGTTAAAACAACTTCCAACGCCGGTTTTTGGTATTTCGGCTGAATGCTGACCGGAATGCCTCTTCCGTCATCGACAACCGTGACACTGCCGTCTTCATTGATCGTCATGCGGATGTTTTTCGCGTATCCGGCAAGCGCTTCATCGATACTGTTGTCAACGACTTCATAAACCAAATGGTGAAGGCCGCGCGCGTCCGTACTGCCGATATACATGCTCGGTCTTTTGCGGACAGCTTCAAGGCCTTCCAAGACTTGGATGCTGGAACCGTCATAATTTTTCTGTTCGTCCATAAATCAATTCCTTCGTGTGTGTTTGTGTGTATTGGTGAAATGATAAGATTGAATTTAAATCAGGGAAAGTCAGTTTAATTGGCATGTCTTTTGTCCCTTATTCCGTTTCTCAGTTCTGCTTCAATTAAAACGAAATAAGGCAGGCTAATGAAATTATTTTATTCAATTTTTTCCCCTTTAATATATATTTCTCCCGGACTTGTTTTCGGAACGGGTTTTTCTTGAACAGGGTCATTCCGAAAAGGCCGGAAAGTTAAAAGAAAACAAAACGAAAATAAATTCTTTTGAATTTAATTTGTCATTTCTTCTAAAAAAGATATCAAGTGACTATTTTTCGCTTCAAAATGATTTGTTTTATTTTACATATTTTAATGACAAAAAGAGGATTTCAATCTATATATACCTATTCATTCTTTTCGTTTTTCTCATAGTGATTTTCAATTCCGAAAATCTGTTTTTTTGGTGACTCTTTGTTTCAATAAAAAATAATTGATACAAATCCGTATGTTTTATCAAAAGAATGTGTTATATCATCATGATATCAACATTTTTTTAATTGCTGTGGAATTATGAAATTATATCTTAGTCGGATGTGCGATTTTCAGGACCTTTCCGGGCTTGATTTGTTGTGGCCGCAACGCCGGAATGAAGTTTTAAAATACTTGAATACGGAAGACAGGGCACGTTCTCTGGCGGCGGGTCTGATGCTGTTTAAGATTCTCGGCATTCGAGACTCTTCTCAAATTTCGTTTAACCGGTACGGAAAACCATTTCTCTTGAACTCGAATATTCATTTTAATCTTTCTCATTCGGGAGATTATATTGTTTTAGCGGTTGATGAAAACGAAATCGGGGTCGATATTGAAAAAATCCTACCTTATTCCGATGAAATCGCTCAAAAATGTTTCGTTTTCGAAGAATATCAATGGTTAAAACAATAGGCGGATGACACGTCCTTTTATATGCTCTGGACAGCTAAGGAAAGTGTGATGAAAGCCTGCGGTCAAGGACTTTATATGGCACCCGAGAGTTTTTCCGTTCTTCCCGTCTCGGACGGTCCGCATTTGATTCACGGCAAAAATTGGTTTTTATCCTGGAATCTCAGCGACGGTCACCAAATATGCGTCGCTTCCGAAAAAGCCATATCTCAAACGGACCTCGTTTATTTATCGAAATCAGATCTTTTGACACTGCCGGAGGAGACGGAATGAATGTATTGAATCTCAAAGCGATGCCGGGAAATTTAGACCGGCTTATTGAATTTATCGATAAATCCCTTTCTCCTCATGATTTTCCGTCTCAAACCGTCTCTAAAGCAAAGATTGCCTGCGAAGAGATTTTTATCAATATTTGCAGTTATGCGTACGTGCCTGATTCGGGAAACGTGCAGATCCGGTCTTGGTCAGTTCCGGATTCTGTTCTTATCGAGTTTGAGGACGCCGGCCGGCCTTTTAATCCGCTTTCTGAAGACCGTTTGAAAAACAAAACTTCTGCGGATGAACTCACCGAAGGCGGCCATGGTATTTTGATGGCCCGGAATTTGGTATCGGAAATGTCTTACCGTTTTTTAGACGGCAAAAATATATTAACGATGGTTCTCAAAAAAGGATAAAACGAAAAAGAATAATAAAGTGGTTCTATGGATATTCAAATTCAACATCGCGACTCGGATCTTTTCATTGTTTTAAACGGCCGCCTCGATGCCAATACTTCTCCGGAACTTCAGGATGCGTTGGACAAAGAGACTGAATGCGGGTCAATTACGATTGATTTTTGCAGTCTGGAATATATTTCCAGCGCCGGCTTGCGGGTTCTTTTGTCTCTTCATAAAGCCTGTCAAAAAAAGGATGCTTCTCTGACGATTTTAAACTGCAACGATGTGGTCAAAGATGTTTTTAACATGACTGGTTTTTCGGATGTTCTCAATGTCGAGTAAAAAGCTGACACAGTTATTTTTTAAACGGCTGATTATTATTGTTTTAATCACTTTGACGATGACGACCGCGTTAGCCTGGACAGCGCAGACGCATCAGTCCGAAGAAAACACGGACATTCTTTTAAACAATGTCATCGCCTATGTTTTTTTATCCATTGATTATCTTGAAAACTTCAATGTTCAGTATGATTTGAATATATCGCACGAAGACATCAGCGAATTTTACGGCAAGAATCTTCCGGTTGTAAAAAAAGGCGGCCTGATTATTGTTGAAGACGGAATTATCGTCGGCGACTCCATAATTTCGAACAATTACCATGAGCCGATATCTGTAGTAAATCTCACGGAAGAAGATATTTCAGGAGACTCCGGACATTTTCATTTGACTCTCAACGGAACAACTTATCAGTGTTATTATGAAACGCGCGACGGCATAACCGTTATTTCACTGCTTCCCAATAATATCGCATTCGCCCTTCGGAATACTTCCGTCGCATACTT
>CAYUQC010000054.1:0-12796 GCA_964446755.1 uncultured Methanosarcinales archaeon | reverse complement strand
TATGTTGACAAAACAAACGAGTTAATCAAAGGAACCGAATTTGAGAAAATGTCATTGGAAGACATTGTCAAAAAAGCCGACGGTCCGCTTTTCAACAATGCGGGTCAGGTTTTGAACCACAATCTCTATTTCCTTCAATTCGTCCCGCAGGGCAGCGGAAAGCCGGTGGGCAAACTGGCAAAAGCCATCGACGACACCTTCGGTTCATTTGAAAAATTCACAAAAGAGTTTGAAACAGCCGGTGCCGGTCTCTTCGGCTCGGGCTGGGTTTTTCTGGCTAAAGATAAAAACGGCAAGCTTTCTATCGAAAAAGGGCAGAATGCCGAAAATCCGATTACAAAAGGCATGAAGCCTGTATTGGTCATCGATGTTTGGGAACATGCCTATTATTTAGATTACCAGAACAGGCGCGCTGATTATTTGAAGCTCGTTTGGAACATTATTGACTGGAACGAAGCTGAAAAGAGATTTGAATAAATTGCCTCAAACGGCAATTTATTTTTTAATCTTCAAAATCTGCCTGTTTTTAATTTTATAAATCTTTTTTAATTCGTTGACTCGGCATGTAATTCTTCGGCAGTTTCTGCCGCTATATCATTTCCGATTATATTATTCTAAAAGCATTGATTATTCTTTTCTTTATTATAACTGATTCAAAAGCAATATATAATATCGGAGCGGATTATATGCAATTCAAATCGGTATAATTCACTTTTAATTTGGTTACATGAGGTTGACCCTTACATGAAAATTGAAGAATGGGACGAATATAAGACATTTATAAATGCTATTACTGAGGCGGTTTCGAATATCTCCGAGCTTCCGTCTTTGACAAAAATCACGGGGCATGTGTTCAACGCAAGCGGTAAGAAACTTCGTCCGCTTGTCATCACTCTTTCCTGCGGTGCCTGCGGCGGGGAGTATAAAGAGGCAATCAACGCCTGCCTCGCAATCGAAGGCATTCACACAGCCTCTTTGATTCATGATGACATTTTAGATGAAGGAATGATGCGCCGCAACCAGCAGACTCTTCACACGCTGTACGGTCCGGCCGCCGCAATTTTATGCGGCGACTTTCTGATTGCCAAAGCAATCGAATGGATTTCCGTTTATGAGAAACAGATTGTCTGGGATTTCGGTCACTCCGGAGCTTTGCTTTCCGAAGGTGAGGTTCTGGATGCCGGCATCAAGCGCGGTGAAATGACGATGGATGAATACACGGAGTGTATTTATAAAAAGACGGCCGCTCTTTTTGAAATCAGCGCAAAAATCGGTTCCCGCATCGCCGTTCCGAATGATGAAGAAACGATTGAAAAATTCGGCCGTTTCGGTTACGAATTCGGCATGGCTTATCAAATCGTTGACGACCTGCTCGAAGATTTCGGCGTTTATGAAGACAAAGAATCCGGCGTCCTATCCGACAGTCTTTTTTCCATTTATCTGCGTTCGATGAATGCGGATGACGCTGCTAAGGAAACGGTCGGCGTTGCCGAAGCATACCTGCTTCGCGCCAAAGATGAATTATCCGGCGTTAGCGACTCACCATCCAAAGAAAAGCTGTTTGCACTGGTTGATTACGTCAATGATCTGATGGACAGCGTCAGGTTCGCGCCGTCTCAGAATTGATTTCTGTCAGCTCTTTTCATTCTTCTTTTTTATTTTCGAATCGGTATACGTTTATTTTTATAAACGCCCTATTGCAAATTTTTATATGCAGCTTTCTCTAATTTACCTTCATATTTCAAAAAGAGGTTTATTCAATGCAAATTTACGATTATAAAGTTGTTAAAATCAACGCTGATGTCGTTGACGGCAAAGTTGTTCTGGAGGCGACGGGGCCGCTTTCAATTGCGGCAAAACCGATGATTAATAAAATCAATGCGGTTTTTCAGGAAGAAAAGCCGATTTCCGTCACGGACGATAAAATTATTTTTTCAACCTGGATTCCGGAAATTCCCGGCCCCGTTTTCAACCGGCTGATCAATTCTCAAATCGGTTTTTCACTTCTCAGCAAAAGAATTCCGGATCAGCTTTCCGTCGGCGTGACGCCGCGCTGTCCGAACAAATGCATTCACTGCGGGGCCGCCGATATGATGGCACCGAACAATGAAATGACGGTTGAGGAAATTAAGAGCACAATTAATCAGGCGCTTGATATGGGTACTTATCTCGTTACGATTGACGGCGGCGAGCCGATGGTTCGAAACGATCTGCCTGAAATCATCGGCAACATCGATAAAACCAAAACAACGGTGTCCATGTTCACTTCCGGTTTCCGGCTCAACGACGAACGGGCGAAAGCGCTCAAAGACGCGGGCCTTTATTCCGTAAAAGTCAGTTTTGACAGTGCGGATCCGGAAGTCCATGACCGTTTCCGCGGCCGTAAAGGTGCCTTCGAAGGTGCCGTCGACGCCGTGAAAGCCGCTAAAGGCGCGGGCATCATGACGGATATGTATCTCACGATTTCGCCGCACAACATCGATAATATTGACGATTTGTATCAAATGGCAACGGATCTCGGCATGGACGAAATGTCAATGACGGGAATTATCGCGGTCGGTAATTGGAAAGAACACGAAGATGAAGTTCTCACCCGAACGGACGCCAAGCGATTGGAAGCGTTCCATAAAAGCAAAAATTCCGTTCCGGAAGGGCCGCGTGTCACGGCACTGCCTTACCTGATGGGGCCGGACATGTTCGGCTGTTTCGCCGGCAACCGCTGGATGCATATCGCTTCCACGGGTGACGTGCTGCCGTGTCCGTACACACCGCTCACATTCGGCAACATTCGGGAGAAACCGCTGGCTGAAATCTGGTCTGCCATGGGTAAACATCCGGCTTATAAGAAGCAGTCCATGGTTTGTATGATGCGTGACCCCGAGTTCCGTCAAAAATACATTCATACGATTCCCAAGGATCAGCAATTACCGTATTATGTCGGTCCGAAAAAGAGTTGATCCTTTTTTCTTATTTTAAATCCAAATATATTTATATTTTATATAATATATTATATTTGGTGATTCTTTTATGGATTATAATCAAAAAACAATGACAACCATCGTTCTCTTTTGTCTGCTGGTCATTATCAGCTTTGCGGTTTTTTATTTCTTCGGACCCGCATTAACACCCGAAACAATGTACCGGACCGGTGTTGCCCTTCTGGCACCGGGCCTCGTCGCCTTTGCTTTTGTCACATTTGACTTTTCAAAAATCGGCAGTTTAATCTCCGTCTTTTTCGCAGCGTTGCTTTATATTATGTACGTTTTCGGAGCGGATTGGAACCTTTGGCTCCAGTGCGGCATTTTCATCTTTTCGGCAACATACATTGTAATGTTTGCCTATTACAAATTAAAAGTTGAAGAATTGGCTCTCGCAGAACTTGCGGATGAGCCGACGGTTGAAATTAATGAAATTCATCTCTGAATTCATTCGGAACGGCGTTTACGCCGGTCCGTTTTCTTTTTCTTTGTAAAATCATTTTTACCGTAAACGCTTTAATCCATATTCTTCGTATTATTAAACGGAGTTTTTAATGTGGATGTTAAAAAAGAAACAGTTGCTTCTGTCGTAATTTTCCTGGTCTTGGTGGTTCTCGGGTTTGCCGTCAATTATTATTTTGAAACGGTTGTAGGCGGTTTCAGTTATTTCTCGCTCGGTATTATCATTATCGCCCCTGTTTTAATCGCATTTGCATATTCTGGGTTGCGTTATTCCCGAAAATGGATGCTCGGTGCAATCGTTTTTTCTCTGATTCTTTACGTCATGTATTTATTCGGATCAGAGTGGCCGAACTGGATTCAAATGCTGATCACTTTGGCGGCTGCGGTTTATCTGGTCGGAATGGCTTATCTGAAAGCAAAAGCAGAGAAAGAATTCGGGCCGGTTAAAGAATAAAGTGATAATTCAGGAGACACATTATGAAAGAAGATACAAAGATACCGGTCTTTTTAAGCGGGTATAAAAGCGGGTGATGGGGTTAACAACTCTTTCATTTTTCAAAAACACTGTCTTCTTTTTACCTTTATTTGTCATGATTTTGCATGACCAAGCCGAACGTTTACATTTCCGCCGATTGTTCACTTTTTTGAAAAATCGGCAAAACCTTTTTAATATAGTCTCTCTTTATTCGTTTTGCATTTTGGAGCTTTTTGCTTAAAACATGTGTTGGAGGCTTAGTTCCTGCCGTAAGATTCTGTCATGATTGTTCATGGCTGAAGCTGAAAGCGGTTCAATAAATCATTGAAAATGAATTGTTTTAACCAATTTGCTTATATATGGGGTAATGAATTGACTACTTTACCCTTTATCTGACGCATAATCCCCGCATTCGCAGTGATTATTCGTTAAAAAATATAGAGACGGTATTCGCATGGCTAATAATGAAATCTTATCTGAAATTAAAAAGGCAGAAGAAGATGCAAAAAAAGCGGTAAGCGAGGCCACCGAAGCTAAAAACCAGACCATTGCAAAAGCACGTGCAGAAGCACGCCAGATTGTCGAAGACGGCGAAGAAGACGCGGTTAAAACCGCTCAGAGCGCCCTTCGTTCCGGCGAGGCTGAAATCGATGCCAAGCGCAATGAGATTGTTGAAGCAGGTGTTCGCGAAGCTGAATCTGTAGCTATGAAATCCCAATCAAATATTCCAAAAGCGGTTGATTTTTTACTCGAGGAATTTGAAAGGGAGATACGCGTATGAGTTACCCGAAACGAATGACCAAAGTTTTGATCGCCGGTCACAAGAAACATCTTGAAGCGACGGTCGATGCCTTATATGAAGCAGATTTGCTTCACGTAGAGGATTTTGTCGAAGGTGACGACTCTGATTTTGAAATCGGCATGCCGATTCAATACGGCGAAGAAGTCTCAAGAAAGCTCGTTAAAGTCCGCTCGATTGCCAACACTTTAAACGTTAAACCGACTGACGAAACCGTCCCGCTGACGGAATCTGATGTTTCCAAACAGCTTGACGTGAAGTTGGAAGAGATGGACAAAGAAATTGACCGTAATGCAGAGGAATTATCCCGCTTGGATGCCCGCGTCAAAGATATCGAATCCGCAGAAAAAGAGATTGCTCCTTTCCTCGATTATGATATCGACTTAAAGTATTACAGCGGTTACGATAATTTAGCTGTTTTTTCCGGCACTGTTTCTTCTCTTAACGAATCACGCCTTCTTGAAATTACTGACGCCTACCAGCTTTTCACTGATTCCGGTTCCAAATTCTTCGTTCTTTTTGTTTCGAAGAAATTTGAAAAGGACATCCAATCCGTCCTTGCCGATATGGGTTACAGAGAAATGAAAGCGCCCGATAAATCCGGATATCCGTCCGACATTTATGCAGCGCTTGAGGCTGAAAAATCAGAAATACAAGCACAGATTGAATCTTTAATTGCAGAGCGTGCGGCTCTCAACGAGAAATACGGAAACTTCATCCTTGCAAGTGATGAGTTCCTCAGTATTTTGAGTGAGAAGGCCGAGCTGCCTTTAAGAATTGCCACGTCCGAACACACGTTTGTCATTGAGGGGTGGGTCCCGACGAACAACTTTGATGAACTCACCGCAGAGGTTTCTAACAAAACCGATAACGGTGTTTACATTACGACACTTGAAGTTGACATGCATGACGAAAAAGAGATTGCAAAAATTCCTGTGGCGTATGAAAACTCAAAGATTGCCAGTCCGATGGAAGCGGTTGTTGACTTATATTCAAGACCGAAGTACAATGAAATTGACCCGTCATCTATTCTGGCCATTTCCTTCCCGTTAGTCTATGGTATGATTCTCGGTGATATCGGTTATGCCCTTGTTTTGATGACCTTGGCTTTCCTCGTGATGAAATTCATGAAATCGGACGCTGTTAAAAAATTGATGTATGTACTTATTTACTGTCAAATCTCAGCTTTGTTCTTCGGTATCATTTACGGTGAGTTTATGGGATTCCCGCTTGCAGGCTTAATGTCGCACGGCGAATATATCCCGGGGCTGATTCCGGGTCTTGAAACGATTGTTTTTGATTTCGGTATCATTGCCGGTGAACCGTTTACGTTCCCGATCCACAGAACACACATGATTATGACATTTTTGATCGCTACGGCTGCATTCGGATTCTTGCATCTTAACGTCGGTTTTATTGTCGGTTTCTTCAACATTAAGAACCAGCACGGTGTTAAGCATGCGGTTTTGGAAAAACTCAGCTGGATCGTTCTTGAAATCGGTGTCATCGCAGCAATTGTTGCATGGTACCTGGGACTCGGCACGGTCGGCATTGCCGTCGGTGCTATTATTGCAGTTATCGGTGTCGTTATGCTCGCTAAGGGCGAAGGTATCAAAGGACCGATTGAAATTCCGGGTCTTCTCGGAAACATTCTGTCCTATACGCGTATTATCGCGGTTGGTCTTTCTTCTATCTACATCGCATCAACTGTCAACGACATCGCCTTCGGCGGTCTGATTTGGACCCCGGCGGATGGTTTCAGTGTCATGATGTTTATATCAATTTTGATCTTTATTCTCGGACACTCGTTAAACACTGTTCTGAGTATTATCGCTCCCGGTTTACACGCACTCAGACTGCAGTATGTCGAATTCTTCGGCAAATTCTATGCCAGCGGGGGCAAAGCTTACAAACCGTTTGGTCACTTAAAGAAGTATATTTTGGAGGAATAAAACTATGGAATTTACAACAGAAGGTCTCGCAGCATTATCAAAAGCAATCGCAATCGTCGGTACAGGTTTCGCATCCGCATGGGCTGAAAAGGTCATCGGTGCAGCCGCAGTCGGTGCAATGGTCGAGAACGAATCCCTTTTCGGTAAGGCACTCGTTTTGACCGTTCTTCCGGAAACCATCGTTATCTTCGGTCTTGTCGTTGCAATTCTTATCTAAATTCGAAATTTTAAGAGCGGTCTCTTTATGTTTCCGCTCTTAATTTCATAGGTGTTAGCATGGGACTGGAAATCGTATTAAATGATATTACTGAGGGCGCCAAAGCAGATGTCCAACGTATCAACGACGAAGCAAAATCTGTTTCTGACTTGATCATTGAAGAGGCACGCCAGGCTTCCAAAGAAGCACTGGGGTCCCGTCTTGCCGAGGTTGAAGAAAAACTCGAACAACAGCGCCAGCAGGTATTATCAAGCGCCAATTTAGAGGTGAAGCGTATTGCTTTAAACAAACGCAAAACCTTATTGGATCAAGTCTATGATCAAGCCCTTGAGCGAATTGAAGATTTGCCTGCCAGCAAAGATGAGGAATACCTCAAAGCGCTGATTGAAGCGAATGAAAAAGACGGTCACCGGATTTACTCTAATAAAAAATCAGAAAAAATCGTCAAGAAACTCTCTTCCTTGGAATACGGCGGAAATATCGACTGTATCGGCGGTATTGTTATCGAAAATAAGGAAGGTACGGTTCGGTTGGATTTCACATATGATTTGATTATCAAGAGTGCTTATGACCGTTCATTGAAGTCTATCTCTGATATTCTCAACGGGTGATTACAAATGCTGAATACGCAAAAGATTAGGGAAATTTCGGAATACGTGCAGGATCAGCTGCCGGACTCCGTCTCCAAACACATTCCTTCCCGTCTGCCGGCATTTGGAAAAGGGTCATCCAACTATCCGTATGCGGTCACCCGTATTCGTGCAATGAGAGTCAAACTTTTCCCCCGCGATGCGTATCCCAGATTCTTAAACATGAGTTTGGATGAAATCACACGCAAAATCGGGGAATCCGAGTACAAGCAAGATATCGATGAACTCTCCAGAGAGTACAACGGTGTCAACTTGATTGAACACGCGTTAAACAGAAACATGGCGGAATCTTTCCAAAAAGTTCTCCGAATTACGGAAGGCGAACCCCATGAACTTGTTCTGGAATATCTTCGTGTTTTCGATATCGAAGACATCAAGACCATTCTCAGAGGCAAGCTGCACAACATTCCCGAAGACCAGATTTTACAGTCTTTGGTGACAGGCGGTGCACTCCGCTACACATTCTTATCCGGCTTGGTGACCAAGTCCGTCGATGAGATTATTGCATCATTCAGCGACTCTCCTTACGGTCCGATTCTGAAGAGATTTGACGGAACCAATCTTCCGGATATCGAAAACGAATTAGACAAATTCTATTACGAGAATCTTTTTGAAGCAATCGGCTTGCCGAGTTCTGCAGACCGCAAACAGTTCGATCAGTTTGTTCGCAGAGAAATCGATATCAAGAATTTAAGTTTGCTTCTCCGTGTCAAAAAGTATGAAGCCCTCGAAAACGCAGAAAACACTGGAACACAGTGCATTATTGAAGATGTCTCTTCGATGATGATTCCGCACGGCCTCGTCCTGGACACGGACAAATTGAAGAATTTATGTTATGATGACTTCATTGAAGCGCTTCGTTTGACGCCTTACTGGGATGTTATCAGCCCTGTTCTTGAAAACACGGATATGAAATCCGTTTCCTTGACAGACGTTGAAGCACGCCTTACAAGGTACAACTTGACGAAAGTGACCGAAAATTCTCGTCGTTTCCTGATTTCAATTATTCCGATTTTGGAATTCATCATTTACAAAACCAACGAAGTCCGTAATTTAAGAATTATCGTTCGCGGAAAATCGGTTGGCATGGACAATGAATTAATCAAAGACCGGTTGGTGATTCTTTAATGGAAATATCAGTAGTTGGAAGCAGTGATTTCGTTACGGGTTTCCGGCTTGCCGGTATCCGTAAAGTTTATGAAACAGATATCGAAGGTGTCGAACCCGTTGTTCGCGCCGTTTTGGAAGACAAAGATATCGGGATTCTTGTGATGCACAATGATGATGTTTCAAAACTGCCGGAGTCACTCAAAGCGTCACTGAACGCTTCCGTTCAGCCGACCGTTGTTACGCTTGGCGGTTCGGGTGAAGGCTCGACGAATTTAAGGGATAAAATAAAACAGGCGGTAGGTGTTGATCTTTGGAAGTAAAAGGTAAAATTTATCGAGTGGCGGGACCTGTGGTCACCGTGGTCGACTTAGACACAAAAATGAATGATGTGGTCAAAGTCGGTCATGAAGGGCTCATGGGCGAAGTCATTAAAATTGTTGGAAACAAATCCATCGTTCAGGTTTACGAGGAAACTTCCGGTATTAAACCCGGAGAGCCTGTCGAAAATACAGGGCTTCCTCTTTCCGTTGAACTCGGACCGGGTTTGCTTGAAAGTATCTATGACGGTATTCAAAGACCGCTCGGCGTCTTGAAAGACGAAATGGGCAACTTCATTAAAAGAGGAGTGTCTGCTGACGGTCTTGACCACGACAAATTCTGGGAATTTAACGCATGCGTCAAAAAAGGCGATGTTGTGAAACCCGGAGATGTCATCGGTACCGTTCAGGAAACCGAAAACATTGAACACCGTATTATGGTGCCCCCGAACGTGGAAGGCGGCGAAGTCGCTGAAATCAAGAGCGGCAAATATACGGTCGTCGATGTGATTTGTAAATTGAAAGACGGAACAGAACTGAAAATGTCCCACAAGTGGCCGGTCAGAACCCCAAGACCCGTCACAAGAAAATTAGCTCCGAAAATCCCCTTGATTACCGGCCAGCGTGTCCTTGACGCCATGTTCCCGGTCGCAAAAGGCGGAACCGCAGCTATCCCCGGGCCGTTCGGTTCCGGTAAAACTGTGACACAGCAGCAGCTTGCAAAATGGTCTGACGCAAATATCGTGGTCTATATCGGCTGCGGTGAACGCGGCAACGAAATGGCGGAAGTTTTGAACGAGTTCCCGGAACTCGAAGATCCGCAGACAGGACGCCCGCTCATGGAACGTACTGTTTTGATCGCCAACACATCCAACATGCCTGTGGCTGCCCGTGAAGCATCCGTTTACACCGGTATCACTATTGCCGAGTATTTCCGTGACATGGGTTACGACATCTCTTTAATGGCCGACTCAACTTCCCGTTGGGCCGAAGCTATGAGAGAAATTTCATCCCGTTTGGAAGAAATGCCCGGTGAAGAAGGTTATCCGGCTTACTTGTCCGCACGTTTGGCAGAATTCTACGAACGTGCCGGTGTGGCTGAATCTCTCAACAACGCAACAGGTTCCATCACTGTTATCGGTGCGGTTTCTCCGGCCGGCGGTGACTTCTCCGAACCTGTGACGCAGAACACACTCCGTATCGTGAAAGTGTTCTGGGCTTTGGATGCAAAGCTTTCACAGAAGAGACACTTCCCTGCGATTAACTGGCTCAACAGTTACACGCTTTATCAGGAAACTTTGGCTCCCTGGTACACCGAAAACGTGGCACCCGACTGGAACGATCTCCGCGGAAAAGCAATGGAAATTCTCCAGCTTGAAGCTGAATTGAACGAAATCGTTCAGTTGGTCGGTTCTGACGCGTTGCCGGAATCCCAGCAGGTTTCAATGGAATCCGCCCGTATGATCCGTGAAATTTTCCTTCAGCAGAACTCTTTCCACCCCGTTGACACATACTGTTCATTTGACAAACAGTACAAGCTCCTTAAGAGCATTCTCAGATGGGACGAACTCGCTGCGAAATATTTGACCGACGGCGCACCTGTTAAAGCATTGGTTGCCATGGATTCTAAAGCAGAATTGGGTAAAATCAAGTACGAAGAAAACTTCGATCAGCTCTTGACTGAAGTCATGAACAAGATGGAAGCGGAATTCGCACAAATCGGCAGCGGAGGTTATTAAAATGGTCAAAGAATACAAGACGATTACACAAGTCGCAGGTCCGTTGATTTTCGTTGAGAAAACAGAACCTGTCGGTTACGGTGAATTCGTGAACATCCGTTTGGCTGACGGCACCACCAAAAGAGGAGAAGTCTTGGACACCTCCGAAGACGTTGTCGTTGTTCAGGTTTACGAAGGTACCGGCGGTCTCAACAAAGACTGCGCTGTGACATTCACAGGCGACAGTTTGAAACTTCCGGCATCGATCGACTTGCTCGGCAGAATCCTGTCGGGATCCGGTCTTCCCAGAGACGGCGGTCCGCAGATTGTTCCCGAAAAGATGATGGACATCTACGGCGCTGCAATGAACCCGTACTCCCGCGCACAGCCGGAAGAGTTCATTCAAACCGGTATTTCTACCATTGACGGTACCAATACTTTGGTCCGCGGCCAGAAACTTCCGATTTTCTCCGGCGCAGGTCTCCCGCACATGGATATTGCTCTTCAGATCGCCCGTCAGGCTCAGGTTCCCGGTTCAACTGAAAAGTTCGCCGTGGTTTTCGCCGCAATGGGTATCACCAACGAAGAAGCCCAGCACGCCATGGAAGACTTTGAGAAAACAGGCGCTCTTGAACGCGCAGTCGTTTTCCTCAACCTTGCAGACGACCCGGCCGTCGAGCGTTTGATTACGCCGAAGATGGCATTAACAACAGCCGAATATTTGGCTTATGAGCACGACATGCACGTTCTCGTTATCTTAACCGATGTGACGAACTATTGTGAAGCGCTCCGTCAAATGGGCGCCGCCCGTGAAGAAGTTCCTGCAAGACGCGGTTACCCGGGTTACATGTACACTGACTTGGCCGGTATCTACGAACGTGCCGGTGTTATTAAGGGCAATAAAGGATCCGTTACTCAGATTCCGATTTTAACAATGCCCGGCGATGACATCACGCACCCGATTCCCGACTTGTCCGGTTACATCACCGAAGGCCAGATTGTGGTTTCACAGGAATTGCACAGAAAAGGCATTTATCCGCCGATCAACGTTCTGCCGTCCCTTTCCCGTTTAATGAACTCGGGTATCGGTAACGGTAAAACCAGAGAAGACCACAAAGCGGTTTCTGACCAGCTTTATGCCGGTTACGCCGAAGGCCGTGACCTCAGAGGTCTCGTTGCAATCGTCGGTAAAGAAGCTTTGTCTGAACGTGATAAGAAAATTTTGGAATTCGCTGACTTGTTCGAAGATCAATTCGTTCGCCAGGGACGTTCCGAAAATAGATCTATTGAAGACACTTTGAATGTCGGTTGGAATATTCTTTCCAGTTTGCCCAAGGCTTACCTCGGAAGAATTGACAACAAGTACATTGACAAGTATTATCCGGAAAACAAAGCTGAGTGATGGTAATGGCAGTTCAAGATGTAAAGCCGACTCGTTCCGAACTTCAGGACCTCCAAAAGAGAATCAAGCTCTCTCAAAACGGTTACAAACTGTTGAAAATGAAGAGAGACGGTTTGATTTTGGAATTCTTCAAAATCCTGAATCAGGCACGAGGGGTTAGAGAAGAGTTGGATGCAGCGTATGCAAACGCTGTTGAAAAAGTCAACTTGGCCTCAGCCGTAGACGGGTCCTTTACCCTCAAATCGGCCTCTTTCGCTGTCGACGCCGTTCCGACCATTGAACTCAAAAGCACCAACATTATGGGTGTCGTGGTTCCGAAAATTGAAGGATCCGATGTCCACAAGGCTCTCCACCAGCGCGGTTACGGTCTTGTCGGTACAGACGCTTATATTGATGACGTGGCAGACGCATATGAAATTCTTGTCGAGAAAATCATCGTCGCCGCCGAACTTGAAACAACTATGAAAAGACTCCTTGACGATATCGAGAAAACCAAACGCCGTGTCAACGCGTTGGAATTCAAAGTCATTCCGGAGTTTCAGGAACAGGTCAAGTTCATCCGTCTCCGCCTTGAGGAAATGGAAAGAGAAAGCATGTCAAGTTTAAAGAAAATTAAGAAGAAGAAGGCCGTTCAGGCTTGATTCGGCAGAAGAGTCTTTTGACTTTTCTGTTTCTTTCCTTTTTTGATTAAAAATTTGTAACTACATTCGTTTTAT
>CAYUQC010000053.1:12595-12898 GCA_964446755.1 uncultured Methanosarcinales archaeon | reverse complement strand
TTTTTAAAATTATACTCAAATGTCGGCGAATATATTGAAGTTGTTCCGTTCTCTTGGAAATTCAAGTGTAAACAGTTCAAAGTAATTTCTTTAAAGAAAAATATATATACATTATATAATATACTTTTTTACATAAAGGGGTATATTAATGATAAATTAGAGAGAAAATTGAGACAAAAGGATGTATTAAAATGACGCATCGCAGTTATATTGAATTCAATGATGGTTTGAAGTTTGATGTTGAAAATTTTAAATTATTAAGCACGAAAGGAATTGATGAACAATTCTTCGATGAAAACGGCA
>CAYUQC010000053.1:0-12585 GCA_964446755.1 uncultured Methanosarcinales archaeon | reverse complement strand
AAACGGCAAGTCTTGCAGTCTTCATATTCCGGATCAATTAAAAGTTAAATTTGAAATTGATTTAAAAAAACAAAAACATGATGAAATCATTTCATTATTAGTCACCGGTATTAATTTCACCGCCGTGAACTACGAAGAAGAAGACAAAGAAACAGGAATCGGATACAGTAATTGCCAGGCTTTTTTAATAAACCAGGATCCGACATGTGAAAAAGCATATGTTGTCTGCAATTGGCCGTATACAGAAACCAATCTCTTAAACATTTAAACAAAATAATCAGCACGGCAAATAAAAATAACAGATGCATTATTCTGCTGATTTAAATCTTCGTTTCTTCTCTATCCGGCTTTCCTTGATTTAATGAAAAATATTTGCAGGCCTGTTTTTCATTAAATCAACCGCCTATCAAAAATCATATATAAACCTGTGACCATTATTTAGGTGTTAGCCTAAAAACGCAAAAGTGTTTGGTTAACAACAGGGTGTCGTTCGGCAATTGATTCAACCCCGCCGAGCGACCATAAATTTTAATTTTCAAAAACGGAAAAAAGAAAATACAATCTGAGGATATGCGACCTCATTAGATATGAGTTATCTGAACGGGCTGTTATTTTTGTTCATCCATTTCCTGGATTGTTTGAATAATGAACTTTTTTAATTCAATTTCCGACATCGGGAAAGAGGAAATATTGGAATGCGGGTGAACCGGCAAAGAAGAATTATTGTAATATTCCAAGAAATAGAGAATCGCCTTTCGAATGACAGCGGACTGGTTTTTGTTTGTTTGCTTGGAAATCTGTTTCAGCTTTGAATTAATGAAAGGGTTCACCGTTGCGGAAACAGCGACTTTGGGACCGATATCTTCCGGAATGGTGTTTAAAAAAGCTTCCAAATCAAAGTTTTCATTTTTTTCACAATACGAAAGAATGCCTAAGAGTTCACAGACTGAAACATAAACAAGATCGGAAATTGTTGCGAAATCTCCGCTCTCCACAATCTGAGTCATTTTTTTCAGAAGAGTTTCACTAATCGATAAAGAAATTGATAGTTTTTTACGATTATTTTGACTCACAGCCTTAAAATCGTTTGTTATCTTATTATCGTTCTTAGCCATAGTTTAATTGTTTGTTTGAATTGCAATAAATTCAGGAATTTATAAATACAACAATTACATATGCAATAGAACGTTGACGAAATCCCACGGATTGAGTCAAACAGAATTGCTCGGTAATTATTGAATGCCGATAACCTTTTTGAAGTTGCCTGCATTCAAAAATTGCCTGATAAATTATTCTGTTGAAAACCTTTGAAGGTTTTTAAAAATGATTTATTCAGCGTGTCGCTTGGCTTTTCAATTCAACCCCTTTGCCGGGCGACTTACTATTTTTATATTAATTTACTTTGATTAGGGTATTCTTCTAAAAATACTTTTCAGAAGAGATATTTTTCGGGAGTTGTTTGATTTTATTGCGGAAACAATAAAAAGAGAAAAACTATGGAATATCAGATAGTTTTTTAATCTCTTTTAGATTATTAGTTTCAAAAAGAAACTGATAAAGGTTTAAAAATGGAAAACAAATGTCCTGTTGAAACAACACTTTCTTTGATTAACGGAAAATGGAAACTTCTGATTTTAAAAGAACTCTCCCGGGGACCGGTCCGCTATAATCAATTAAAAGAACGGATCCCGTCAATCAGTACAAAAGTACTGACGCAGCAATTGCGTGAAATGGAAGCGGACGGATTGATAAACAGAGAAATCTTTCCGGAAATACCGCCGCGCGTTGAGTATTCACTGGCGGAAACGGGACTCAGCATTTTTAAGATATTCGGAGAATTGAGGCGGTGGGGATTAGAAGAAGATAAAATAAACAATCCGAAATGCTCGGATTGTAAAAGCTGTCTCCCGTATCATTAAAATTTAAAACGGACCGGTAACCTTCAGGTATCTCAGGTAACAAAAAGGTTACTGCCGGCCTTTTATATTTTTTTGCGTTCATTGCTTTGATGAATTTTTAAATAAATTCATTAAAAACTCAGGAGAATTTTAATGATACCAGTTAAAGCTTACTTAGAAATTACAATGGATATCGAACCTTCAAAAAGACCGGCTGCAGCCGATGTTTATACAACGTATAAAGAGACGTTTTTGTCCTCCGTTAAAGGCGCGCTTTCAAAAGATCTGCTGATCCGTGACGAAGATGTTCAGGTCCTTCACGGTTTCGGTAACGAGGAAGAAGCAAACGCTTACCTGTCAAGCGAACTGTTTCAAAAAGATGTGTTTACCGGATTAAAAAATCTCTTAAAATCCGAACCAAATCTCAGAATTTATTCCGTCGTATAAAAATCTGAAAAACGAAATGCGGGAAATATTTTTCCCGCCCTTTTTGCGAATTTGTATCAGAAACAGACTCCCGTTTAGAAATCTGCGGTACCGGCGATTTGAATGACGTTTGACAAAAATGACGAAATGATGTCTTAAACAATTCATTCAGAAAAATGATTTATCAAGCTCCGGATTTGTAAAAACTATCGGGTTCTTGATAACAATAAAGAGCAGCGGAAGATTATCGACTGCCGTGATGTTTCTTCTATTTTAAATTTAATTTGAAAACAGAAAATATTTTCGGATTATGACAGCCGTAATTATTTTTTATTGTTTGAGCATATTTAAGAATGTTTTTATCAAATGTTCTATATACATTAGAAAATATAAATAAACCCGAATTTAGAACGGTTTGATAATATGGCTTTTGATTTAAACCCGCAAAATAAAAAATACATGATGTATGGAATCGCTGTCATTGTTATTATATTGTTATTGATTTTCTTTGCAGTTGCGATATATAAATCAACAGATACCGCAAATAATTCAACGGTTAATAACAATTCAACCCCCGCTGCCGGAAATAACTCTTCCGCAGGCCCCAAAAACAATTCTTCAAATAACACGGCCAATAACACAACAAATAATACCGTGATTGCAAACCAGAGCGCAGGAGGCGGCGGTGGCCGCGGAAGTTCCGGCTCTGCAACCGAATATACGGTTTCATTTAATACAACCGCGGCAGGCGGCTCTCCTGCTTCCTACGACACCGCGACAGCGCTGTCCGGCTCTCCCATTACACTTCCTTCTCTGATACCGGATCATGCGAACAGTACTTTGGCTTTTGCAGGGTGGTACACTTCCCTTGATGAGACGGCAGAAGTGTGGGACAACATCAAACCCGTGACAAAAAATATGACGCTTTATGCGCGGTGGGAAGCTGAGGTTGTTTACGACCCGAATGCCGCAAACATAAAATTCGGACCGGCACCGGCCCCTGCAGAAAATCCAGAAACGATGGAATTGCTTACGGGAGCGTCAGTCACACTCACTCCTCAAAGTTCTGCTTTCTCGAATATAACCGCCGGCGGCTACAGGCTTCTCGGATGGAATAAATCAAGCGCGGGCGGAACGGTTGCAGATTACCCCCCGAATGGCGCCGTTTCGAATTTAGATAACAATATGACGCTTTATGCAATTTGGGATTATCCGGCGACGGTTACTTTTAATGCTTCCGGACTTGGTTATTTTGACAATAACATCAGCAAAACGGCCAAAGAAATCGGTTATAATATTTCAGCGTCAAACGGCACAATCCCCGCACCTGAAAATTTGAATTTAGTACTCACAGACGGGTCGCATTTATTAGGGTGGTCAAAGACGCAGAGCAGTAATCCTGATTTCTTCTTTAATACCACGGCTGTGGACGGAGATATAACAGTCTACGCCATAACAGCTGTAAATCCGGTTGTATCTTTCCATATCGGTGATCAAAACATCAGTGTTATGACAAATGCAGAAGACGGAAAGACAGTAACAATCATTCAAGAAATCGAAGATGCAATAACCGGTTTTGATGCCGGTCCGTTTAACGGATGGTATGACGCCGAAACAGGTGGCACACTTATTTCTTCAAACAACAGTACAGGTGAAGAAATAACGAATGACACAATCGTTCCTGCAAATTTATACGCCAGATTTACGGTTACCGTGACTTATGACAACAATATAGGCAACCGTATTGACATAGAGGCCCTTCATACAGGAGACAGCTACACGATACAAACACCTGGTGATTCTGTGTTCACCAGAACAGGATACACGCTTCAAGGATGGAGCACATCCTCAACAGGCGGTACTGAATATACAGATTCTGACCAAATTGTCTTAAAATCCAATATGACATTTTATGCGGTTTGGAACCCGAATGCGTATACTTTGACTTTCAATGCCGGTGAGTCGGGTTCTGTAAATCCCGCTTCAAAAGGTGCGGTTTACGGATCTGCGGTGAACACCTTGCCGACCCCAACACGGACAGGTTACACATTAGAAGGATGGTACACAGAAATAAACGGCGGCGGAACAAAATACGAATCTGCAACCGTGTATAATACGGCCTCTGATACAACGTTGTATGCCAATTGGACTGCAAACCAATACACTGTTTCATTTGACATCCAGGGTGCAACAGGAACGGAACCTGCACCGGTACCTGTCGCTTATGACGACGTCATTTCAGGACTGCCCGACGACGGCGGATTTACAAAAGACGGATATGTTTTCGGCGGCTGGTATACGGAGATCAACGGCAACGGAACGAAATATGAGACAACGACCCCTTACACTATTGCGGACAATACAACCCTGTATGCGAAATGGAATGCTCAGATTTACATTGTTGATGACACAGGCTCCCCGGTAATAGTGACCTCAACGGATGCGGAAAACAAAGTTTATGATCTGACAAGTTTAGATTTGGAGAGGGCGAATGTTACAAAATTGGCGGGATGGTCTTTGACAGCAGATGCCGTCAATTCCAGTGTATTACAAGCAGATACCGCATATAATGCAACAACACATTATTTAACATTCACGACAGCTCCGACCCCCAAATCCACTTATTACACGCGATGGAATGCGGAGTATAAATACGACCCGGGAGATCATTCTGTTGTCAGTCTTGGTATCACAATCGAAAGACTTACCAACAATACGTATAATGTCGCAGGGGTAGAAAGCAATAATGTGGAATCAGGTTACGCATATATATGGCAAAAGGGAACAGACGGGCATGCATATCATAATGCCAATGCCTACGGGGCTCTGCCGTCAATTTATTTTACTCAAAATCTAACCTTAACGTCTCAATATCTGTCGGCAGAAGATCAGTCTTCAGAAATGTGGTTGGTTTTCTTTGACGCAAACGGCGGCAGCGAATTGCCGGATCCGCAGGTTCAGACGTCTGCCGGCGGCACAATTGCACAAGGAGATTATCCGGAGCCGACAAGAACCGGATACACTTTTTCCGGGTGGGGTGATTCTCCGAACTCTGTCTCTCCGATATCCGGATTGGAAAAAGAGAATGCAGGAACACATCAGTTTACAACGAATCAGGTTCTCTACGCGGTATGGTCACCGAATTAAAATCAAGTAAACGGGAATTTCCCGTTTGCTCTTATTTTTTGGAATTCTAAATGCCGAACCGGATTATCACCGATTCGGCAGTTGGATTAATTTCAAGAGCCGTTGGGGGGCTGTGAGCCGTCGGGCGAAGTCCTTATTTTAAGAGTCTTCTGATCGTCATTATACTGACAGATATTGTTTATTTGAAAACAGTATCTTCGATTATGCGTTTGATGAAGGTTTCTAATTCGTCCTTACTCGAAGGCATATCGACCCGTTTTGGGTCTATGATTTCTGGATTAGGATCAATTAAATCCAAGGGACTTTGGATTTGATTAATTTTTAAGAAATAATCATAAATACAGATACGGATGATAACATTTTTTTTCAATTTCGTTACATACGATAAATTATGCAACTGCGAATCTAAGTGATTGTTAATTGAAATTGAGCGTTTGATAGAGATTTTCTCTTTGTTTTCAAGGTACTCATTTAAAACGCGATAATCGAAGCCGGGTATCTGCTGTATAAAATACATTTTTCCTACAAATTCAGCAACAACAGTCCCAATAAAGTCTGAGAAATTAGAAAATTCGCCGTTGTTTAATGCGTCTTTCTCAATTTGTTTATTGAGTTGTTCACTAATCGTCACGGTTATTGTTTTCGTTTTACGATTAGGTTCGGTCATAGTCTTTTTGACGTTTTATAAAAATATTAATTAGTGGGATTGTCTCTGTAGTGTGGTTTCTTTAAATATCACACCATAGTAATGCTAAAACAGTAAAATTTAAATAAATGTTTTTCTATAGTACATCTTTGATACTATGACAGAAACAAAATACAAGAAAATTCAGTTTGCCTTACCAGACCGTACAGTCGAAGGTCTGAACGATCTTGTTGAGGACGGTCATTTTATCAACCAACAGGACGCAGTCCGATTCTTGCTTAAAAACGGCATTGAGACATACGATAAAAATGCGAAATCTGTTTTGAAAAATGGCGTATCAGAACCAAACTATAACGAGGTGTCAGAATGATCCCCGAAATTCCGGCCAGAATCTGTCAAGATTTCATAGCCGAATACGAACACATTCTGACGTCTCACTCTTTTGAGGGGAACAGTATCGAACACTCTGCAGTCCGTTTTATTCAGCGTGTCGCCGCCGGCGTTCAAGTCACCGGCCGCGACGATGTGTTTGCAGAATTGCAATGCGAAGTAAAAAACGAGTGTGTTTAAATGGAAACTGAATTCGGTATACTCACCAAAACACGATTGATTCCTCTGATTAAATCGTTTTCTATCTCATCCGAATCAGTTTCCACACTTTACCGAAGTGCCGCCGGAAGAGTTCAAATCGTCAGCGGCGGCGACCTAATCAATCAAACCCTAAAGGCTGCCGACAAAGTCCGGGTTGTCATAATTCCCGTACCTTCTTTTTCGGCAGCTATCAATTTTATTCATCGTGTTGCTGAAGGCGTTCAACTCGCCTGCAGTGGCAAAACGGTAAACGGAATGAATTCTCCAAAGAACACGAAAAAGGGCATGAAGAAATCAATCAATCAGAAAAACCAATCACTAAACACATATTTACATTCCGTTTCCGTTATTTTTCAGTGTGTTGCCGCAATTAATCAAACTTTTTGCGGCGGCAATAAAAACGTCACTTGTATTCCGGATTCGTTGCTCTCGTTCTCTATAACGAATCCGGTTCTCCTTTTTATCCCTAATTCACCAAAAACGATTTTAGAATCGTTCCGGGTGTAATTCATGGATTCGGAATCACTCAAAATTATTGAGGAGTTATTCGGCGAAGAAGGCAAGATGCCGATCAAAGACCCGAAAACTTATGAAGCGATGCCGCTTTCATTTTGGACCGCTGTCAAGAGAGATTTGGACATATACAAACTGAAAACAAATATTCCCGACTTATTTTTCGAACTCAAAGAGCTTGTCAAAAAGGCCGGAAATTTGAGTGAAGAAGACATTATTATAATGCTACTTCATCCGAATCCTTACACGATAACCTCTTTTTTAGGTAAAATTAATGTTTTCAGCTTACGCAATCCGCTTTACTTTGCCGAAAATATTATTTTGACGATGATGTCTGGTAAATTGTTTGACCGGGATCCCGACGTTACGGCGCTCCGTAGTGAAAGCTTGCTTTCAATATCAAGGTCTATTGAAGAAAAAAGGTATAATGAGAAGTTTTTCAAATTCATCAAACGATTTTTTGTCGTTATTTCTCGGTATGCAGAACATTTTACAGAGTTGTTTAATTGGTGCATTGCAGTTTTAAAAGACTACCTGTACTTGAAAAATTATAAAACGTTAGTGAAGACGACTGAAAAGAAGATTCGAAAACGTTTCGCAGATTACCGCCGTAATATGCTTCAAAAACAATACCAAGAATACGATTCTAAAATATCGGAAGAGTTTTTCGAAAAGGATCCTGTCAATATTGAATACCCCGAATTGATGATTGACCGTATCAGTATCGGCGTTTATTCTGAAGAATTCATGTGTTATCGGGAAGATGTAACAAATCAGCTTTCAATGAGTTCGATGGATAAGGATATCCAAACCGAGCAGCTGATGTATACAAAAATGAATCTCGTTCAGTCGGGCTACACCGATGAGGAAATTGAGGTTTTATTTCCGATCGGATTGGACAAAGAATTTTCGTTTATGGAAAACCGATCTGTTTTGTCCGGGTTCAAACTCAAAGACAAGCCGAAGAGAATTAAAGACGGTGCCGGTTTCTCATATTTGTGGAGAACGGAAGGCATTACTTACCGTTTTATTTACAATCATCCGTCCGGCTATGGGCCGATTCGGTTGGATATGTATGCCAATATGCAAAGACTTGTTTATAACAGGATTGCGGAGAATTGTGCGGAAATTGTTGAAGCTTATAATGAGGAACTTATCGAAGAAACAAATTTCATTCCGATTGGTTATGAAAAATAGTATATTCAATATGAACAGGCAATTCTTGATGAAATTAACAACAAAGCAAAAGATTTGTACGAATCTCTTTTAATCGGCCGATTGGGATTCGATGCCGAAGACGTTTACAAGGCTCCCAAAAAAGTTTCAATTTCTCAAATTGAAATTTGTTGGAATCAGAAAAAACCTTTTGACGCTTATCATTATTTGACTGACAAATTGAACTTTTTCAAAGAGATTGGATTAAATCACATGGATTTTCACTCCGACACGCCGTTAATGATTACGAAATATCCTTCAGACATTTATCCGGCTCTTATTCGAATGGTTCATAAAATCTATGTCAAAACAAAATTTATTCTCAGAAATGAAATTATTTTAGGATCGGAGCTGAAAACGACTGTTCCTTTTATTTGCGGAACGCTTTCCGATTTCTTTTTTACGGATTCCTGTCGGGCGAAGATGTTCGTTTATTCAAAATTCATTCTTCATCATCTTCGTCGGACACTCGGCCTTGATTATGAAAAATACCGGCACGGGTATCTCCGTTTCGTTCAGACGAAGCGCGGCGATCAGCAATGGAAAAAGAAGTATCTGGAAAGTATTTTGGAAAGCTATCAGCTTCCCGATATCTTTAATGATATTGATTTTTTCGATTCATTTTCTGACCTTATCGAAGCTGTCGGTTCTGTCCAGAGGCGGAACTTCAGTCATCTTTCGTACAAACAATACAGACGGCTTGTGTCCGAATCTACGAACTTTCGACGAATGGGATACGGTAAATACAGAATCAGAGAAAACTCGGTTCTTTTTCACGCGAATTTGGAATATCGCACGATTCGGGCGAATCTCGATCTGATATACCCCGAAGAAAGCCGCCTTAATCACATCTATCAATCTGATGCCGGCTTAATTACCGGTTCATCAAAACTCCAAACTTCATAAGCCTAAAACAAAACCAAAGAAAATCAATAAAAGGTGAACTAAATGGCAAGAAATAACACAACAGAAGAACAGAATTTAAACGAAAATGAAAACAAAGAACAGAACGGCGGTTCTGAAGTTCAAAGTGCCGGCCTCGTTCAGCCGCCTCTTCCGGTCGTTACAGAAAAAAGCAATGAAGCGTACATCGCAGGTTTAACCAAGCTTCGGGACGTTCCTATGGAATTGCTCGAAAGTTATGACGCTTCCATTGCCCGCAACGCCGAAACAATCGCCTTTAACAAAGGCGCCATGAGTCCGGAAACAAAAGCCAGACTCGAACAGCTTCAGATGAAATACGGTTTTCTCCGTCCGAGAATTAATGTCTCCAAAGCACTCGGCGGTGTCAGAGTCAGCGTCATGCCCGGCAATCGTCCGATCATGAAGCAACAGGAAAACGGGTATCAAGCCACAATTCCGGAATGGTTCATTCCTTTCAATTTGTACATCACAACTGAAGGAATGAGAAAAGGTGTCATGATTCCCGGTCGTGACGCGATCAACGTCATGAATGTTCTGAACGAGTTTTTCAAAGAACACCGAGACATTATGGAGTTCGGCCGTGATTTTTCGATTGACATTGAAAATGCTGAAGCAGCTCTGAAAAAGACGCTTGACGAGTTCTAAGCGCGTTATTTACCTCCGAAAAAGCGGAGTTCGGGCGAGTACCAGTCGTCCGGACTCCTACACTTTTCCTTAAAAACAACCCACGAAGGTGATTTCGTTGAGAAAAATGCACTTTATATTTGCTTTTTTATTATTAATTACAGTTTTGCTTGTGCCGGCAGCTGCAGAGACGGATACAACGGCTCCCGTTTTGTACGTCAATGTTGTCGCCGACAACGGAACAGTAAAAGTCTTTGGCACCGCAACCGACGCGTCCGGCGTGGACCGGGTCGAAGTAAAGTTTAATGATGCCGGTTGGAAAACGGCTAATCTTTCCGGGAACAATTTTTCAATTACCGAAGATGTCAACGTATCCGGCTATCACGTTGTTCAAGTTCGGGCCTTTGATACGGTCGGCAATCCTACGCCGATCAATACGACGACTTATTACGCTGTCAAAAAGTCTACGTCAACAGAAGACGATTTATCTTTTTTTGTGCGGTTGGCCAATGTTAAGATCACTTCATTGAATCTTTCCGGAAACGTCCGAGAAATGGAATATCCGCAGGATTTCGCGATTGAATTCAAGATTGTAAATGATGATTCGGTTTCACATAAAATCCGATACCAGATTTCAGTCAATGACGAAGAGCTGACCGAGGATGTTACTGTCCGGCCGAACAATGATAACAGCGTTGATGAGTGGTTCGGAGCGTCTCTTTTGAGTGTCGGTCAAAATAGGATCAAAATAGTTGTTTATGATTGGGAAACGAAGCAAAAGATAACGGATAAGACGATTACTCTGAATGTAAAGGCTGCCGAAAAGTCCGGGTCTTCAGATGATTCGGCCAAGGAGACACCAGCCTGGCTGAAGGAGTTCGCCGAAATTAACGGCTTGACTGTACCACAAAACAATTCAAGCGTTCCGAATACGACGGCTCTTGAAGTGAAAATTTCACAGCTTGAATCAAAGATTTCTCAGCTTGAATCGGCGGCGCCGGTTCAAACTGTTCCGGAAAAGTCTACGGATTGGAAAACATACGGCTTAATTGTTGCGGTTGCTCTCATTTTGATTGTCGGGTTTTATTTGTACCGTTCCGGTAAGCTTGACGATCTGATTCCGCTTAATAAGAAAGAGCCGCCCGCTGATCCGCAGGAAGACATCGAAGAACGGTGAATGAGGCGATTGCGATGAAATCTGTGATGATTGCCGGCCGGGAAATCAGCGTTTTGACTATCGCTTTAGCTGTTGTTATTCTGTATTTCGGGGTTGTCATTGATGTGCTGCATTGGTCTGTTCCGGAGCTTTTGTCAGAATCCACAAGGACGGCGGTCGTTTGGTGTTCTATCGGCGCCATTGTCGCAATGAATTTCGAGAAGGAAGAGCCGAATTTTTTTGAAATCATGTGGATGACCCCGAAAATCATCTGTAATAAAGGGGTTTTTACTTGGAACGGTAGCAGTCGAAAGATAACTTCTGCAGGCGTAGAGTATACCGTATTTTACGGCGGCATGAACGCTCTCGGCGTGAATACCGAAAACGGTACTGTTTTTATTTGCCCGTCTGAAATGGTTGAAACCGTTTCCAAAAACAAGCTTATCAAAGCGAAATTGGAAAAGACCGATATTTTGGCGCCGGAATTCAAAGGGTTTTCTAAAACTGATTTTATTATGTTCGGTAATTTGCCGGACGCTGTTTTCGGTGATGTGACCGTAAAAGAAGAGAATTTAAAAGCTGAAATTGAGCTGTGGAAAGAACAGAATAAACGGCTCGAAGATGTCAATTCGCTTTATGCGAAGCTCATTTCTGATAAAGGAATGGTTAATTCCATCAATAATCCGGAAGTGTTGCAGTACATTGACCAGCGGCTTAAGGAGTGATGATTTTGTTTTATCCTCAACTGAAGCCCAGCCAAACATCCAAAACGTCTGCTAAGGATTATTTAAGAAGACATAGACAGACGATTTTATATTTTTGTTCTTTTCATCAGCCGCCGCTTTATAAAATTAATAACGTTGTCGGCGATTTTATGGATTATGCGGACGAGCATCCGGTGGAAGCTTACGAAATCATTTATGATTTTACGGTACCGAACAAAGTAAAACTCGGTTGGGTTTTTGACTACATGTTCAAAGAACCGCGTATAATATACACAACCGGTAAAAGAGGCGGCGGAAAAAATCACAGCACTTACAGCTGTATGAGTGAAGCTCAACAGCGCGGTTTGGTAACAAATATCGTCGGTATGATCCAGGAAGCTCATTCTTCTGTTAATATCATTTCCGATCTATTTGATGCTGATGCGGATTCATTCAACGTTCTTGATGAGGTCGGCATTACGCACAGTGCTAGAGAGCGCGATTCCGAAGTTACGGAAGACACTGTATCTTTGGCCGTTGCCCGTCATCATGATAAATGGGTGAATGTGATTTCACAGACATCTTCGATGGGTGATGTCAATTTCATCCGGCTGGCTGACATTCTCATTATGAAACAAATGAGCATGTTTGGTCTCGCCTATGAGCGTGATTCTATCGCCGATCAGGTGCCGTCTTATTTTGTTCCGAAAGAAAAAACGACGTCTTTTGTCATGACTGACG
>CAYUQC010000052.1:0-13059 GCA_964446755.1 uncultured Methanosarcinales archaeon | reverse complement strand
GAAACGAATAAAGGAATAATTTTACTTTTAGAATTACTCATCGCAGTCGGCGCAATTATTTTTCTTGCAGGTCTTTATATCGGCATATTTGAATGGGCTGCCCCCTTCACATCTGAAATCGGCGTTGTCCTCGGCGGTCTCGCTGTTTTGATTTTCGGCTTCGCCTTAGCTTTTTACACAACTAAAAGCAACAAAAAAGAAATCACCGCATAAGTATTAACAGGAAATAAAAAGAGGGCCGGGACCGAGAATCGAACTCGGGTCAAAGCCTCCACAGGGCTTCAGGATAACCTTTACCCCACCCCGGCCACATTGTATTTTTAAAAGCGGGAAGAAGAATAGAAAGCGCTTTTTAGGAAAGCACTCCATAAAACCTTTTTTTTAATATAAATCTTTCGAACAGCGGAAAAACGAATTTGAATGAAAAAGGAAGACGGATTATTCCTGAGATTGATTCATTTTTTCCGCCCATTCTTCATCAGACATGGACAAATCTTTGTCACCGTAAATACGCATTCTCTCAAACGTCAGGATTTTGCGTGTGACCAGCTTTCTCTTGCCGCACCATCCGGCTTCCGGATAATTCTCATTGACAAAATTAACAAGCTCGTCATCGGTCATTTTTTCCATTTTATCCTGAAGTTCAAGCAAATGTTTTGCGATATCATCCATAATTAACTCCCCGTGAGTCTTGATTTGAAAAGAATGATTAATGGTATGCGGATTATTTAAAACCTGCCGTTGAAGATAAAAAAGAAAAGCAGAGGCATAAGCCTCCTGCTTCAGACTTATTCGGCTTTAAAGAACAAAGCGCAGTGGCACATCCCGTCACGTTCGATTTCGTCCGCATGATAAATGCAGGGACAGATGATTTTACGGTCTTCTTCCTTATCACCGAGAACGATGCGGCAGGGACAGTATTGAGCACCGTACTTCTCACGGCGTTTGGCCAAACCTTCATAAACCAAATCCAGCTCTTCAGGATCAGGATTCAGACGGTAGCCTTTTCTTGCGGCATATTTTTCAGCGTATTGACGGACTTTTTCTTTTGTTTCTTCAAATATCATAGGACCACCCTTTCGTTTTCATGATTTATAGGTTTCTCAATTTTAATTACTTTCTCCGGTACATCAAAGCAGCCAGCCCCACAACAACAAATACCGCGGCAACGACAGAGAATCCGGGAACGGCGGTTTCGGGTAACGGTTCACCCGGAGACTGGTTGCCCGACGTGCCGGACTCGGTACCGTTCGTGTCGGAATTCCCGTCAACGACAGTTGTTCCGTTTGTTGCGTCCGTAACGGTGGTGCCGTTTGAAGCTGACGCGTTTGTGTTTGAGCCGTTTGTACTGTTAACATTTGTACCGTTGACGGCGCCGGAAGTTCCGGAACCGCTTGAATTATTTGACTCGGCCGTCGGCAGGTAAACCATGCGCCCGTCGCTCATACGCATCAATGTCGACGAACCGAAATCGTTCTTGACGGTTAAAGTAACATTGTACGAACCCGAGCGCGTGTAAAGATATTCCGGACTTTGAACTTTTGAAGTGTTTCCGTCACCGAAATCCCACAGCCAGGATTCGGGACCCCCCGTAGATTCATCAATGAAATGCACTTTCAAAGGGGCGATGCCCTGGATCTCGTCGGCATGGAAACGGGCAATCGGAAGTGTTCCGACTTTTATGTAATTCGGCTTTTCAGTCGTAAATGTGCCGCTGCTGTTTGTCACGGTCAGCTTCACCGTATAATTGCCGGTATGCGTGTATTTGTGTGTCGGGCTGCGTTCAGTGGATGTGCTGCCGTCACCGAAATCCCAGGAATAAGTGGTCCCGGATTTATGTTCGGGCATCCACGTATTGAAAGAAACGTCAATCGGTGCAACGCCTTTTAAAACACTGCCATCGAACTGCGGACTCTTATTCACATCAACATTAATATAACCGTCATCTGCGGCATAAACAACTGAAACCGATGCGAAAAGCAGGAGCAAAAGAGCTCCGAAAAACGTCAGAGAAGAAATGTTTAAAGCTGTTCTTTTCATAAACCTGTAACTCCAATCTGTGGCTTAATGATTCGGAATTAAATCAATCAAATAATAGAAGCTGATAAATAAATTTCATTAAAGATAATTAAGCATTCCGTTTGAATAAATTTTTGAAACGGATTTTTCAGTGGACCTTGTTATTTCTCAAAGATTCAAAAATCCGATATCCAATTAAATCATATAGAAACAAATCCTATTCAAAATATTAGAAAACAGTATAGGATTAAATATAAAAACGGATGAGAAAGAAGAATATGACAACCATTGCAATTGTTTCCTGCAGAATTTTTGAAGATGAACTCACACATTTGATGAAAAAAGAACAGGCAGAAAAAAAAGTGCGTTTGTTTCTGATTGAAACCGAATTTACCGGCTCAATTGAAAGAAAATTCGATTCGGAAAACATCGTTTATGAAAAAATTCAAACTGCGCAAATTGAAGAAAAAGTCAGCGAACCGGCAGATTCACAAAATACGGTGCTTCTTCAGCTGATTGAATTTTCGATGGAAGCGCATCCTGCCGAAATTAAAGACACGGTTTATGAAAAGATCAAACCGCTTCAAGACATCGCCGACGGCGTTATGGTCTTTTACGGCCTTTGCGGCAACGTTCTGGGCAGCATCGAAGGAGACCTCAGCCGTTCGGATTGTCCGGTCCGCATTCTGCGCGACGAAGACGGAAACATCGGAGACGATTGTATCTGCATCTCCCTCGGCAGCCGGAATAAATATTTGAACATTCTTCGGACTGACGGACGTGAGGGAACATATTTTCTGACGCCGATGCAGGCCGCTCACTGGAGAGAAATCGCTTATGCCAGTGCGCTTACCCCTGATCCGAATGATGATGACATGCTGAAAATGGTTTTTGAATACTCCGGTTATAAAAATGTCGGAAAAGTAAAAACCGGATTGCTGTATGAAAAAGAATTTGACGGCGTCGTAGATGATTTCGCCGACCGGTTCAATCTGAAGGTAATTGAATATGAAGGGTCTCAGTCAATGATTGAAAAATCCTATGAAAGATTTTTAAAAGAAATCGAATCGTGATTTAAAAAACAGAAAATGAAAAGGAATACTCCTTTTCATTCATTTTTTAATTATTTTTTACTTTTTCTGAAATAAGCACTGACACCGACAAGACCCAAAATGGCGGCAACTGCAAAAATTGCGCCGGCGCTCGGAATGGAGGAGTCGGGGTTTGTGGTATTGTTGCTTGTGTTGTTTGTTGTATTATTTGTCGTGTTGTTGGTTGTGTTGTTCGTGGTATTTGCCGTGGTGTTGTTTGAGGTGTTACGGGCCAGATCTTCATAATAGATTTTTTCGCCGCTGCCTTCTCTCAAGAGCGTGGATTCACCGTATTCGTTTTTCACGGTCAGTGTCACGTTGTAGTAACCGGACTTATTGTATGTGTGTTCGGGGTTTCTTTCTGTGGATGTTGCTCCGTCGCCGAATTGCCAGTACCAGGATGTCGGGCTGCCGGTCGAACGGTCGGTAAACTGAACGGGGTGGGGTGCGGTTCCGGACAGGACATCGGCCGTGAAGTCTGCGCGCGGTTCAATACCGACAGAAATATACTGTGATTTTGTTTCCGTATTGTTGCCGTAAGCGTTGCTGACGGTCAATGTAACGGTATAGCTGCCGCTTTGTGTGTAGGTGTGTGTCGGGTTTTGGGATGTTGAACTTGAACCGTCGCCGAAATTCCAGCTGTAAGTTAAATTATCTCCCTGAGAACGGTCGGTAAAGCGGACACTTAAATTCGCGGTACCGCTTGTCGGCGTTCCCGTAAATTCTGCAACCGGCACTCTTCCGACACTCACATATCCTTCTTTTAAGACGGAATCAACGCCGCAGGGAGCAATAACAGTCAAAGCAACCGTATATGTTCCTGTTGAATTATAAGTGTGTGCGGGATTCTTTTCAGTGGATGTGGTGCCGTCACCGAAATTCCATAAATAGGAAAAATTAGAACTTCCGACCGATTGATCCGTAAACTGAACTCTGAGCGGAGAGCCGCCCATACGGCCCGAAGCGGTGAAATCAGCTTTAACCTGATCACTGACAATCAGATTACTCATGGTATAATTAGAAGAAGCGTATTGATCACGGACAGTTAAAGTGACATTGTAAGTTCCGGCAGCAGCGTAGGTGTGCGTCGGATTTTTTTGAGCGGAAGTTGAGCCGTCACCGAAATTCCAGGAGTAATTTGTCGCTCCGGATGTATTTCCGTGCGTTTCAAAAACGATTTGCTTGGGAGCGTCACAAGTGGCGTTTGCCGTGAAGAAAACGTAAGGTGCAACATGAATATTGACATAAGCTGTTTTTGATGTTGTGTCGTTACCGAAAGCGTTGGAAACAGTTAAAGAAACATTATAGGTGCCGTATTGGGTATAATTGTGAACCGGATTTTTTTCAGAGGAGGTAGTACCGTCTCCGAAATTCCAAAGCCATGTCGTGGGATTTCCGGCCGACTGGTCAGTAAACCGAATCGTTCCGGGAGTGGTTCGGAAAGGACTGTCTGATGTGAACTCAGCGACCGGCCCGGATCCGACATAAACGTAATTTGTTTTTGTTTCCGTCACTGTTCCGAAATCATTCTTTAACGTTAAAGAAACGGTGTAATTGCCTTCCCGCGTATAGGTGTGTTTAACATCACCGACGGTTGTTGAATAGGTGCCGTCGCCGAAACTCCAGTTATAAGTCATGTTCATGCGCGCTCCGGCTGATTGATCAGTGAACGAAACTGTTAAAGGCGCTTTACCTTTCAACGGCGTTCCCGTAAAATCGGGAACGGGGATTGTACCGACTTCAATGTATCCGTCTTCCGGAACTGCTGCACCTGTTGTCGGGAGAAAAGCCAGAAGAAGACAGAGAACGACTGCTGTCCCGATCATTTTCCCGATACATTTACCATTTGTTTTCATAATATTAAGCTCCATTTTTATAATCGGAAATCCCAAACCGACGGATTTCCGAAGATGAGTGTACCGTTATCATTTTTCAAAATTTTTTAAATAAGTATATGTTTGCCGAACAATTATTTTGCAAAACATATATTATTATTAATATAAATATAATTATATATATATTTTGGGAAAAAGAAAACATAATAAAAAATAAGGAAAGATTGCCGGAAACAGAGAAACAGATCGACGGAAAAAAGATGCGGCCAAGGCAATCAAAAAGACGAACAAAACGGCCAGAAGAAAATATGCTTTTTTCAATATAAAGCAGAGGAAAATTTATTAACCTGATGGATTCATCAATCCATGAGTAATGTTTTTTAATCTTGATTTTGTTTTGTTATTTTTAATAATTCAAATATAATCGAAAAAGCAAGGATATTTAAAATGAGTCATGAAGTTAAAACAATCCCTGACTATAATTATGAAGCAATCGGCTTGATGGTCGGTCTTGAGATCCACCAGCAGGTGGATTCCCCGACAAAACTTCACTGTCGCTGCCCGAATATTTACAGGGACCCAGAGGAATCGACACATGAAATCAGAAGATACTTGCGCCCGAAAGCCAATAATTTAGGCATGATGGACCGCGCTGTTGTTGAACAGACACAGGCCAACCGTCAAAACAGATACAAAGTTTTTGACACGACCTGTTTAGGCGATATTGATGAAGCCGGACCGGTGCCTGTCAGCCCCGAAGCTTTAAAGACGACTCTTGAAGTTTCAAAAATGCTTCATATGACACCCGTGGACCGCGCGCATGTGATGAGAAAAATCATTGTTGACGGGTCAGGGCCCGCAGGTTTTCAGAGAACGACTTTCATTGCCGGCAACGGCTGGATTGAAACCGAATCGGGGAAATGCCGCATTGCCAGTTTGTGTCTGGAAGAGGAATCCGCCCCGAAAATGGAGGAGACGGATGAATATGTCGTCTTCTCATTGGACCGCCTCGGCATTCCTCTGATTGAAATTGCCACAGAGCCGGATATCAGAACGCCTGAACAGGCGTATGAAGTGGCTTCGTACATCGGCATGTCACTGCGTTCAACGCTCGGCGTGAAACGCGGTATCGGAACGATCCGCCAGGATGTTAACGTCTCCATTAAAAACGGAACACGTGTTGAAATGAAGGGGGTTCAGGCTTTATCCATGATTGATGAAATCATTAAACGTGAGATATTCAGACAGTTGGCACTCATTGAAATCAGAGAGGAGCTGACCGCAAAAGACGCTTCAGTCGATACAACGCTTTACGATGTGACGGATATTTTTGCGGAAACGAAATCCAAAGTCATCATCAACAGCGCCAAAAACAGAAAAATATTGGCTATCCGTTTGAAAGGATTTGACGGCTATATCGGCAGAGAAGTTCAGCCCGGCAGACGGCTCGGAACAGAACTTTCGGAGAAAGCCAAGGCAGTCGGCGTATCCGGGTTATTCCACACCGACGAATTACCGAATTACGGCATCACTGCCGAGGAAGTTGAAAATCTCAGAAAGGCGGTCGGTGCCGAGAAGGATGATGCCGTCATCATGATTTCAGGACGTTCCGAAGTTGTAAAAAGGGCCATGGAATCCGTCCTTGACAGAGCAGAGCAGGTATTGGTGACAATCCCGCAGGAAACGCGTTACGCTCTTCCGGACGGCAATAATTCATATATGAGACCGTTGCCGGGAGCTGCCCGGATGTATCCGGAAACCGATTTGCCGACCTTTACAATCAGTCGCAGGGAATACCTTGATTTGGCGGTTCCCGAGCTTTTGATTGATAAAGCCGGACGTTATATGAAAGAATACGGCATCAACAAAGAATTCGCGGAGACCATTGCTTTTTCCAAATACATGCAGCTCTTTGAAAAGCTGGCTGAAAAATACAAAGGAAATGAAACTGCAACACCGACTTTGCTTGCCAGAACACTTACCGGCGTTTTGCCTGAATTGAAAAGAGAAGGATTAGATGTTGATTCAATCCCCGATTCCAAATTCGAGGAAATGTTTGATTTAATCGCCGAAGGCTCACTGCCGAAAGACGCTTCACGCAATATTTTGGTGATCGTTTGCAATGATTCCGGCTGCTGTATCGCCGAAGTTGCCGATAAGCTCGGCATCGGTGCGGTTGACAGAAAGGAAATCGAAGCATATGTTGACAGTGTTGTTGCCGAAAGAAAAAATTTCATAGCCGAAAAGGGTCCCGCGGCCGTCGGTCCGCTTATGGGCATTGTTATGGAAAAATACCGCGGCAAGATTGAAGGGAAAGAAGTCAGCGCCCTTCTCAAAGAAAAGATAGATAAGATGACAAAATGATGAAAATCATTTTGAAATCTTTACTTTTTTATTAATTTTGAATTATCGGATTCATTTCAATATTTTTCGAAGAGCTTTGCTAGCAAATAAAAACAAGAGAAAGAGCCGTCAATACCGGAGAATTTAATTGGGATAATAGCAAAAAAGATGAAAGAAAAGAATATTACCAAAACTGATACCATTTCTTCTTTTTAGCATCTTCCAGTTCAAGCGTCTTTTTTTCAACCTGATTAATCAATGTTTGAACTTGGGCGATATGCATTTTGGTTGTGTTGTCACGTTCCGTAATCTGTTCGTCTTTGGTTTCCAGCTGGCGGTTCAGCGCAGAAATCTGGTTGTCTTTAATTTCCAGCTGTTTTAAAAGAGCTGAGACATATTCTTGGGAAACGACATCATTACCGTCTTCTTCCAAATACTTTTCAAGCGCTTTTGTGACGACGACGCCTTTGGGTTCGTTGATCGAATCCAATTTATTATAGAGATCTGTAGATATCCGGACATTCAATTGTTTTTTATCATCTGATTTTGTGCTATCATCAGATTTGCCGTTTTTTTCGGCAGCATTTAATTCATCGGGCTTGCCGGCATCGTTTGAATTGGGAGTATCAGTCATAATAACAAATCCGTTGTATCTGAGTCTATCAAAATACTACATCTTTATATTTAATTGTTATTTGCATCGGAGCAGAAAAACAGTCGAATTATAGCAGTTTATCAAAATGATGCAAAATGCAACAAAAATCAAAGCATTTGATAGCCGAATTATTAAGACATAGAAAAATTGACGAAAGAGATAGAATTTCCTATAAAAATAGTGCATGCCCGAAAAAAGCAAATTAATTCGGATAGCTGGCAACAAACAAAATAAACATAAAAACTCAGAATGATCTCAAACAAAACAAAATAGGGGACGTAGCAAGAGATAGCAGAAAGAAGAGAATTAAAAAGAGTAGCAGAAGATAAAAAAATAAAAGAAAATATCAAAAATATTGAAAAGAATGTAGCAAAAAGATAGTATACCGGATAAATGTGCTAGATTCCGGCCGGACAGTTATGCTAGAATTAAAAAGAGATACCTCAGACTTATTTTTTACAAAAATGCATGAAAATAATAATTTTTGATGCGTTTTTGTTGCAAAATGATATGATTTAATATCCCCTGTGAAAACACTGTTTTGACATCTAGCATTTTGTGAAAAATCTGCTATTTTTGGCTAGATTTTGCGATAAGTATATATCTGATTGAAGCATAGTAGGATTTGTCAGCGTTGGGTTATTAACACTCATTAACTCAACCGGACTCGAAAAATCTTTGAATTGGAAGAAATGTGTGAAAAGAGAAAAGGATGATTTGTGGCGAATTATCCTTTTCTGACTTCTATTCCGGTTCAGTTCTTTTAAAAAACGAAAAACTGAATTAAAAAAAGTTTCCGGCAGAAAGGTCTGCTCTGAAAAACCGATATTATTGACTATAACAATATCATATATACCTTTTGCGGTCGATTCGTCCTCGGACTTATTTTATAAGAGAAGAGATAAAAAATAGGCAGCCGAATTAAAAAAGGAACAAAAGACTCTTAAAAATATCAAAAAACAGATCTGATTCAAAATAAAGAATAATCTGTTTTCAGCGAAATTTAGTGAATACAACCGGATGCTTTTTTACGGAAAATAAAACATTTTCACAGACAATCATGACATTTTCAATCACAGAAGTTATATATTGGAACGATAATCAATCAAGTTTTAGAGACTTATTAAGACACAATTTTGCTGTGAAGTCTTAAAAAATCAAAAGAAACGAGATTGACAAGAGCCATGACCCGTAAAATGAGCAGTGACAAAAAAATCGGTTACGGGTATCCCATCAAACCGCCGTGTTTGACGATGCCTGATTCATTTGAGGGGAAAGTATCGAAAAAACACAAAACGTTTTTTCAAAAAACTTTCTTGACATTATTGACTTTTATTTCACCTTTATCTGTTTTTGTTTTCAATGCTCTCTTTTTCTTCGATTCTCCGTTTTTTTCCCGCTTTTTTTCATACCATCTTTTAACTATGGAGAATAGATCATATTCGCTGTCAGTTAAGATGCTAGAAAAATGCAGCAGCAAAATTCCGCTTATTAAATTATCAATGAATTGGTGACACAAATGCCGAAACGAAATGACGTAAAAAGAGTATTATTAATTGGATCCGGCCCGATTGTAATCGGCCAGGCAGCAGAATTCGACTTCTCAGGAACTCAGGCATGCCGCGCTCTGAAGGAAGAGGGATTGGAAGTCGTTTTGGTCAATTCAAATCCGGCAACGATTATGACAGACCCCGAAACGGCGGATGTTGTATATGTGGAACCGATCAATTCCGAGATTATAGAGAAAATTATTGCAAAAGAAAAACCCGACAGCATTATTGCGGGTATCGGGGGTCAGACCGGTTTAAATATGACAACCGAACTTGCCGAAAAAGGAATCCTTGAAAAATACGGCGTGAAAATTCTCGGAACACAAGTCGATTCCATAAAAAATACGGAAGACCGCGAACTTTTCAAAGAACTCATGATGAGCATCGGTGAACGCGTCCCGCGCAGCAAAGCCGTGACAACGATGGAAGAAGTCGAAGAAACGATTAAAGAATTCGGCCTCCCGTTAATCATCCGCCCGGCATACACCCTCGGCGGTGCAGGCGGCGGCATCGCTCACACCCGCGAAGAACTCTATGAAATTGCCGAGAAAGGATTCAAGAAAAGCCGTATTCATCAGCTCCTCATTGAAGAAAGTGTTCTCGGTTGGGAAGAAATTGAATTTGAAGTCATGCGTGACAAAAATGACACCTGTATTGTGATCTGCACGATGGAAAACATCGACCCGATGGGTATTCACACGGGTGAATCTATGGTTGTCGCGCCGATCATAACAATGCCGAAAGATGACATTAAAATGCTTCGGGAGGCATCCATCAGAATTTTAAAAGCGCTCGATATCGTCGGCGGCTGTAATATCCAATTTGCATATAACCCCGAGAACAGTGATTACAGAATTATTGAAGTGAATCCGCGTGTTTCCAGATCTTCCGCTTTGGCTTCCAAAGCAACGGGTTTCCCGATTGCCCGTGCCACTGCAAAGATTGCAATCGGCAGAACACTGGATGAAATCGTCAAAGGCGTTCAAGTCGGATCGGACAACTGGGAGCCGACAGTCAATTATGTTGTTGCGAAAGTCGCACGCTGGCCGTTTGACAAATTTACGTCGGCAGACCGCAGACTGACAACCGCAATGAAAAGCACCGGTGAAGTGATGGCTATCGGCGGCGGCGTGGAAGATACTCTTCAAAAAGCTATTCGCGGTCTTGACATCGGCAAACACATTGATGAATATTCCTGGACGGATGAAGAAATCGTAGAATTACTGAAAAACCCGACCGATGAACGCATCTTCGTTATCATGTACGCGCTGAAAAAAGGATACTCTGTTAAAACCATATCCGACTGGACAAAAATCAATCCGTTCTTTATTGAAAAAATCAGCAACTTCGTGCTTTTCGAAAACACTTTGAAAGAAGAACAGCTGACAAAAGAAATATTGTTCGAAGCCAAAAAACTCGGCTTCACCGATGAAAGAATCGGTGAACTCACCGGCAAAAACCGCACTGAAATCACCGATATGCGCCTCAAAGAAAATATGGAAGCTTCTTACCGTATGGTTGACTCCTGTGCCAAGGAACTCGAATCGTTTACACCTTATTATTACACCGAATACGGCGTTGAAAACTTGTCCAAAGCGGACGACAGAGATAAGATTCTGATTCTCGGTGCAGGTCCGATCCGCATCGGCCAGGGCATTGAATTTGACTACTGTACCGTTCATGCCGTCAAAGCTCTTCGTGAAGAAGGCATTGAAACGCATATCATCAACAACAACCCTGAGACGGTTTCAACGGATTATGATACATCCGACAAACTTTTCTTTGAACCTTTGACCTTGGAAGACGTCATGAACGTCATTGAAAAAGAGAATCCGTCCGGCGTTTTAATCCAGTTCGGCGGGCAGACATCCGTCAATCTGGCGATGCCTTTGGAACAGGAAATCAAAAGACGCGGTTTGAAGACGAAAATTTTGGGAACTTCTCCCGAAAACATCGACATGGCTGAAGATCGTGAAAGATTCAATGTTTTGATGAAAAATCTCGGCATTTTACAGCCGGAAGCAGGCTATGCAACTTCCGAAAAGCAGGCTTTTGAAATCGCCGAAAAGATCGGTTATCCGGTTTTGGTCCGCCCGTCCTATGTTCTCGGCGGCCGAGCGATGGAAATCGTTTATGACCGTGACGAACTTGAGAAATATATCAAAGAAGCGGTTCGTGTGACCCATGACCACCCGATTTTAATTGACGATTTCCTGGAAGGTGCCCGAGAAATCGACGTGGATGCGGTTTGTGACGGAAACGATGTTTTCATCGGCGCCATTATGGAACACATTGAAGAAGCAGGCATTCACTCAGGTGACTCCGCCTGCGTGATTCCGCCGCAGACTTTATCTGAAGACATCCTGGAGATCGTCCGGGATTACACCCGCAAAATTGCGCTGGCTTTAAACGTTAAAGGTATGGTCAATATCCAGATGGCCGAGCAGAACGGCAAAGTCTTTGTTTTGGAAGCCAATCCGCGTTCCAGCCGGACCGTTCCGTTCGTCTCCAAAGCCATCGGCATCCCGCTGGCAAAGATTGCCGCCAAGATTATGATCGGCAAGTCACTGAAAGATCAGGGATATACCGCCGAAAAAGAGCCGCAGATTAAACATGTGGCTGTGAAGGAAGTCATCCTTCCCTTTGACAAACTGCCGGGCGCAGACCCGCTTTTAAGTCCCGAAATGAAAAGTACGGGAGAAGTCATGGGGATTGATTACAGCTATGACTTGGCGTTCTATAAAGCCGAAATGGCTGCCGACAACACTTTACCGCTTGAAGGAACCGTCTTTATGTCGATCCGCGATAAAGATAAAGATGAAATTCTCGAAGTCGCCAAAGAAATGTCCGCTGCCGGGCTCAAAATGCTCGGCACAAAAGGAACGGCTGAATTCATGGAAAAGAACGGTGTTTCGATGGATATCGTTTTAAAGGTTCATGAAGGAACGCCCAATGTGATTGACCGTGTCAGAAAGAACGAAGTCAGTCTGATCATCAACACACCGACCGAGAAGACCAAAGCACGCCGTGACGGATCCAGAATCCGCCGCGCAGCCGTAGATTACGGTGTTCCGTACATCACAACCCTCCAAAGCGCAAAAATCTCAGGAAAGGCGATTACAGCAGCCAAAGAAAAAGAAATGACAATCAAATCGATTCAGGAATACAATAAAGGCAACGCATAATTGTCTTTCATTCCTTTTTTCTTTTCCGGTTTTTAAAAATTGATTTCTGTTTTACTTTTTTTACAATGTTTCAGTATCGTTGCAATGACATTTATTTGAGAAATAATATATAAATTCGAAAACAGGAAGACTCAAATAACTTTAAAGATGTGTGAATATTCGGTGAACCAAACATGGGCTTATTTGACAAAATTGAAAAAAAAGTTGACCAGAAAATCAACCGTGAAGTAAACACCGCAAAATATCAGGCTGAAAGAAAGGTTGACAACGCTGTGGACAAAAAAATTAATGATACGAAAAAAGATATTAAAAATTCCGTTAAAGAAGAATTGAAAAAATAATTCTTCTTATTCTTTTTCAGCTGTTTTTCTTATATATCAG
>CAYUQC010000051.1:0-13117 GCA_964446755.1 uncultured Methanosarcinales archaeon | reverse complement strand
TATTTTTACTGTTTTGTTATTTGCAGCCGGTACAGCGACTGCAGATCCCGAAGCCTCGGATAAAATTTTCGTGGATCAGGATTACATTCATCAATATCTGGATGCTGCTCATCCGTCCGGATTTGAAGACATGAGCGGCTGTTATATTTTAACGGGAAATATAGATCTGACCGGCCTGACATGGAAACCGATCGGTTCGGTTTCTGCTTTTTCAGGAACGTTTGACGGCGCCGGATGTTTTATTTATGATTTCACCCTTGACGGCGGTAATCAAAGTTCGGGTTTTTTTAAAAGTACTGAAGGCGCTTTGCTTTCAAATCTGACGTTTGTTGATCCTGCCGTAACGGCAGCCGACGCAAACGGCGTCGGAATCTTAAGCGGCATGTCAGCGGCAACAACAATTGAAAATTGCACCGTGATTAACGGCAGTATCCGGATAACGGGTATTGACGGCGAAAACGCCGGCGGTTTTGTCGGTTTTTTTGAAGGCGGTACGTCTTATATTCATAAAAGCGACTTCAGGGGAAGCATTGAAAATGCCGGAAAAACATCCGGCGGACTTGCCGGCAGCGCGGAAAATTTAAGCATTACCGAAAGTTCGGCTGTCCGCTCAATCCATGCCGCTGCCGGATATGCGGGCGGTTTGATCGGATATGCGCCGGAGGACGGAAATGTTTCGGTTTCGGACAGTTATTTTGAAGGAACTGTTGAATCCGGGGAACAGGCAGGCGGTTTGATCGGCCGGACGGCTCTGAATGCGGACATCCGTGTTTCCGACAGTTATTCTGTCGCTTCAATCGTATCCGTTAATTCCGCGGGTTTGGTCGGTCAAACGGGGAATGCGGAAATCACGGTTAAAGACAGTTTCTATCACGGTTTAGTCGGCGACGGTTTGGATAACGGTATCGGAGTTCCTGTTACGGAAGCGGAATTAAAAAAATCTGATACTTTCACCGTTTTAGAAGATGATATCAGCGGTATCGGATACATTCAGGAAACGCCTTGGAATATCGGCTCCAAACCGGACCCTTTGATCGTTTGGTACGTTGCCGAAGATGAAGATTATCCGCGTTTTTCCAGGAACGCTCCGGGGGGCATTGAACTCCCGGGCATTGATATTCCCCGCGTTGATCCTCCGGCAGTGTATGAGCCGGCAAGCTCCGGAGGTACGGGTTCCGCGCAGGTTATCGAATCCTTCTCGGGAAATCCGGAGGAGTTTTTCAAACCGCCTTTTGCTTTGGATCTTGCGATGGAGCCGTTATCTTATAAGGCTTTATATTTGATTCTGATTGTCGGGTTTATTTTGATCGTTGCCGGCGTCAGCCACAGGCTGGACCGAAAAGACTGATTCACAGTGACTCAGAAGGCGTATTTTTGAAAGGCTCTTCTTCGGAATCCTTGTTTTCATTTTGTTCAGAATCATTTGGTTTTTATATCTGTTCTTTCATTCTTTTTTTGCAATCGAATTTCAAATCTGAAATTCATTTTGCCGATGAACAGAGGAGTTTAATTATGCCTTACCGGAATCCCGAAATTGAGACGATGGATCCCAAAGATCTGCGTCAAATGCAAAGCGAAAAGTTGGTCAAGCTCGTGAAATACGTTTATGACCGTTCTCCCTTTTACAAAAAGCGCTTTGATGAATTCGGTGTCAAACCCGAAGACATAAAATCCGTCGACGATATCGGCAAACTTCCGTTTACGGTCAAACAGGATTTAAGAGACACTTATCCGACCGGTATGTTCTGCGTGCCCAACACGGAAGTCGTCCGCTTCCACGCCTCTTCCGGCACAACCGGAAAACCGACTGTTGTCGGTTACACGCAGAATGATCTGGATGCCTGGGCGGAATCTCTTGCCCGCGGCATGACGGCTGTCGGCCTCACCGAAGACGATATTATTCAGGTCAGCTACGGTTACGGTTTGTTTACCGGCGGTCTCGGCGTTCACTACGGCTCCGAAAAAATCTGCGCCACGACGCTGCCGGCCAGTTCCGGCAACACGGAGCGTCAAATCGCACTTATGAAGGATTTGGACGTGACCGCTATTTGCTGTACGCCTTCTTATTTCTCTTATATGATTGAAGCTGCCGAACAGATGGACTGCAGCATCAAAAACAAAACAAAACTCCGCGTCGGTATTTTCGGCGCCGAGCCGTGGTCGGAATCTCTTCGAAAGCGCATTGAAGAGCGTTCCGGTATCAAAGCGTATGACGTTTTCGGAACATCCGAGCTCAGCGGACCGCTTTTCATTGAATGTGAAATGCAGGAAGGCATGCATGTTTGGAGCGATATGTTCCTGTTTGAAATTTTGGATGCCGAAACCAATGAACCTGTTCCCGACGGTACGGTCGGCGAGCTGGTCGTGACAACGCTTGTCAAAGAAGCGCTGCCGCTCATCCGCTACCGCGTCGGCGACTTGGCTTCTCTTGAAACGTCCGTCTGCAAATGCGGACGAACGCACCCGCGTCTTATGCGTCTGAAAGGACGGTCCGACGACATGGTTATTGTCCGCGGTATCAATGTTTTCCCGGGGCAGGTGGAATATGTTTTGGTCAAATTCCCCGAAGTTTCGCCCCACTTCATGATCGTCCTCGACCGTGAAGGCGAACTGGACAACATGACCGTTCAGGTGGAGTTGGTTGATATGGCTTCCGACAAGCTGGATGATTACCATAAACTGAAATCAAGAATCGAACACGAACTGAAGTCGATTCTCAATCTTCATGCGGAAGTCGAGTTTGTGGCGCCCGGCACCATTCCGAGATCGGAAGGAAAAGCGAAGAGGGTCACGGATAAACGTCAATTTTGATTTTGGCGGCAGATTGAATATTTATTGAATTACGGCATTTATGAGTTAATAATCAAATTTCAAATGAAGGAGTGATTCCATGACAAAAACAATCAAGCAGATTTCCCTGTTTTCAGAAAACAAGCCCGGCCGTTTGGCAAAGATTGCCGACGTTTTGGGAAAGGAGAAAATTAACATCCGTGCGTTTACGATTGCGGAGTCCGGCGATTTCGGTATTGTCCGCCTTGTCGTGGATCATCCGGACCGGGCACACGACGTTTTGAAACGGGAAGGGTTCACGGTTTCCGAAACAGATGTTGTCGGCATCGAAATCAATGACGAACCGGGAAGCATGAAAGATGTCGCCGAGCTTTTCGCCGAAGGCAATATCAACATCGATTACGCTTATGCATTTATCGGCCGAAACCAAAAAGCCGTTTTAATTGTCCGTGTCAGCGATTTGGAAAGCGCTCTTACCTTCCTCAAAACAAAAGGCGTTTCCCTTTTGGAAATCAACGACTTGCTGTAAGTCTTCTGACTTCAGCTCTTTTTTATGTATGATTTGTTTTTCGGTTTTTTATGTCTCCTCAGCCCGACTCCTGGAAAAGCAAACGCGGCGGTATTCATACAACATTGATCGGTGAGCGTAAAGGCCGCAAAATTGCTTCTCTGGTAAGCTCTCACGAGGCCGTTAAGAAAATCATTCCGGGAATCATCCAAAGTAAAGGTCCTTCCGGCGGCTCTTTCCGTGCCAAGGTCCTTCGGCCGGATGCCCGCGGCAATCTTCGCCTTTTATTTACGCAGGGAACGAGTTATCAGGAAATTATTCTGGTGACAACGGCCGCGGATTTAGCGGAAGGCGAAACCGTTTCGGATGAACTGAATACTTTGATTGAAAAAGAATTGAATGAATGAGGAGATCGATATGATTTATTTAGGGATGGACCACGGAACAAGCGCCGTTCGTTTTGCCGTTATTTCAGGTGATTTGGTACGTTTATTTGAAATCCCGAGAAAAATCGCCGGAGAAATGAAAACCGACGTTCTTCAAAATTATATCGAAAGCAATCTCGGGATGACGCTTTCGGAAATCGACTTGGCATGCATTACTTATTCAATGGGGGACGGTATCTCGGAAATTACAGACCTCCGTTTCGTCTCCGGCCGCGGCGTTTCGGATATCTCCGGCACGGGTGAAAAAACAAATGCCGGTACGAACGTGTTTGATATTTTCGCCCATGATGTTTGTCCGGCGATTCTGTTGCCGGGGCTTCATCAAAATAATCCGGTGACAGATCCCCGTATGGCTCATTTTTCCCATCAGGCAAGCCCGGAAAAAATCGGCATTGCTTTTCATGCCTGTTCTCTCGGACACCGCCGTTTCATTTTATCGGATATCGGGTCAAATACGGTCACGATGGCGGTTTCAGACAGCCGGATTTTAGGCGCGGTCGATGCAGCGGTTTTTGCACCCGGAACACGGCACGGCCCTCTGGATGTTTGTGCAATCCGGGAGGTCGACGCCGGAAAACAGACTGCCAATGAAGCTTTTTCATCGGCGGGTGTCGGGGATGACAAAAAAAAGCTGGCGTTTTTTGCGGCAATGGAGCTTTCTGCGCTGGATGTTTTAATGAAGGATTACGGCCCCGACGGATATGATGTTTTGATTGCCGGAAGCGGCGGCGAGGATAAGGAAGTTGCGCGGGAGATCAGCCGCCTTCTTCAAAAACCGGTTGAATCGCTCGGTAAATGGTCGGCAGCCCTCGGCTGTGCCGAAATCGCCCGCGCCGTTATTTTCGGTGAAAAAGAAATCTTCGGTATTCCTGTCCGCTTTGATTTGGAGAGTTGGCAAATCCGCCGGGGTTACGGTTTGGAACAATAAAAACAAGCACCGTTTTGCTGAAATATTCAAATCCGAACTCCCGGTTGATTTAATTTGAGAAACGGCCGGAGGAGTTCGTTATTGTTGAATTGATAAACCGATGTTTCGGTTTTTTAAAAATTAAGCTTCATCCATACCGATGTTTTCATCTTTGCTTTTGATGAGTTCAAATCGGCGGTTCTTTTGGAAAGGCTCGTGGCGTTCTTCACTCTCTTTTTTGCTGATTTCAATCTCTTCGGGCTCTTCCTCTTCTTCCACCTCCAGCAAATGAACTTCGCCGTCGTCATCTTCATACGCCATTTTCGCGTCTTTGAGCAAAATGACGTAATCGGCTGAATTTTTCAAAGCGATTGAAAAGCCCGGCTGAATGCCGAAAATAATCGTTTCTTTTCCTTTTTCATTCGCTTTGTTGAGGAGCGGCTTAAAATCAGCGTCACGCGTAACGATAGCGATCGTGTCAATGTTGTCGTTGTACACCAACTCCATGCCTTCCACGGCTAAGCGGACATCCACATCACTGGAACAGATAATCGGTTCCAATCCGTGGTTTTCAATCGCTTCGATCAGCTTGTTGGAAGCATACTGGTTGATGAAAACCTTCCCGATCTTCACGTTACCGTATTCCTTAAGCGCGTTCTTTATTTCATAAAGATCAACGTTAAATTCCTTGCGGATGACGTTCGGTCCGTCGACAAGAAGACCGATTCTCTTTCGCTCGTTTTCTTTTTTAGAAGATAAATATTTTGTAATAGATCCGAATCCGGACTTTGTATTTGACATAATTTCAAGACCCGTATAATAATTACCTGACGGTCTTGCCCGACATCGGCACAGGCCGTACATTCACACCACTAATGAATAACAAACGCCGCAAATACGGCACAACAATGATTACTCAATATTCATTGCAAAAGGTCAAAAACCGTTTGCTTAAATATTGATAAAGAGATAATTGTCATTTTTCTTATTTTATTCTTCCGTTCAAAAAATTCCCTGTCCGCTCTATTTTTTCATGGCAGGGCGGCATTTGCCGAAAGGCTGTGCGACTTTGCTTCACCGCACTGAATATGAGACGGTCATCGGCAGGCCGGTTCGTGTAGGAGAACACTTAGTTTGTGAAAATTTCAAATAAAATCTGCTGCGCTGTATTTCCGAATCGGGGAAGATGTATTTTTTTTCGGTTTGAAATCAAAATACTTTTTCATGCGCCGCCCCTCTTTTCTTCTGTAAAAAAACAATTCGCCGCCGTATGTCGAAAATAGAGAATAAGCGGTTTCAAATCCTTCAAAATCTTCCGGCGTCAGTTCAATCAAATATTTGGCGTCCGTACTGAACACTTCCAGCAGAATGATTTCTCTTATCCGTTTCAATTCTTCCGTCTTGGGTTCTTCATCAAAATAAAGTGTATACCGCAGACCCGGAAGCCAGCAGGCATACATCTTTTTAAAATCCAAAACCACTATCGGGACGCGGTCGTTTTCCGGCGGTTTCAAGTAGTTTCTTCCGATAAACGGTGATTCGGCCATTTCAGTTTTGAACTCCGTTTCAATAATAATTCTGTCTCTGTATCCGGTCTCTCAAACGGTTGCGGTAATAGGAACCGAAACCCAAACCGACAATCAGCCCGCTGAGGTGGGCAGCATGCGCAATTAAGCTTCCGTCGCCGATAAACAGAAGACTGAGAAGTGCGAAAATCACAATCATATATTTGATTTTCATCGGTATGAAGTAAACGAACACTTGAAGATTCGGATTGATGACCGCAACGGCGCCGAGAACACCGTAGATGGCACCGCTGGCACCCACCAGGCCGACACCCGTATTCCCTTCAATCAGTATAAAACCGAGCGCTGCGACAATACCTGATATCAAATACATAAAGACGAATGATTTCTTGCCGATTAACTGTTCCAAATACCGGCCGAAAGAATACAGCACAATCATGTTGAACAAAATATGGAAAATATCCGTCGGGCTGTGAAGGAACATGTGCGTAATCAACGTCCACGGACGGGTGATAATATATTCCCAGCTTGAATGCAGAACCAGCATATTATATATGTAAGCCAGAATCGGGATTTGAAAAACAACTGCGCCCAATGCAATCATTTGCATAATTGCGCAGATGATAATAATGATATATGTCGGACTGTTCAGAATTTTTTTCCACAGCGGCGGTGAACGGGTTGATGTATAACCGTGGCGCTGCTCAAATTGATCCTGGTCGTAATAGTCGGCCTTCGGCGGGTTTGTTTCTTTAGCCGCACCGGTTCCGTATGTTTTGGTATAAACGCGTCCTTGTCCCATATTCACACCTCTCGGGTCGACAAAACAATTATGATTCTGTCTTGAAATGTGGTCGGAACAGTATGTTTTTCCGCAGACGTTACAAATCGCCTGCGCAGACTCCTCTTTTCCGCATGCTTGACATCTTGTCATGAATATACTTCCGTTATTTAGGCAGTAGCTCAATCCGTTTCGATTTTAAACAGAACGCCTGTTCCGGCCAGTGTCAGGTGCGTTTTGTCGCCGAGCCTTAAAACATCTTCCAGAGACGCATTCGAATCCCATTCATAAACATAGTCGTAAGGACCGCGAACGAGATTAAATCCGAGGGACATCAAACGGCTGTTCACTTCCGACGGGGGTGAACAGTCACCGTCACTGTTGTACCAGATTTGCAGATAAGTCTTCATGGTTTCCTATTTAATCGTCTTTATTTATTATTTTATCCCGAATCTCAAAAAAGAGCCGGCCTTTCCGATTCGGCGGAAAAGCCGGTCGAATGTATATTTTGATTCAGTTTGAAACGGCTTCCAATGCCTGAAGAATCATTTTTCTGTATTCGGAAAATTCGGGTACGTAATGGTCAAGCGCGTTTTTGATATTTTCATTCGGCTCGGTCTCGGCCGCAGCAATCCGATCATGTGTTTTTTCAGCTGTTTCCGCCACCCAAAGGTCACGGTCTTTTTCGTCCGCATTTTGAATGTATTCCGGCCGGATGGAAAGAATCATATTTCCGTCGTCGGCTTTGAATGCTGTCACTTTTCCGATCACTGTTACAAATGCGGGCGTTTCGGCTTCCGCCAAGAAGCGTGCGGCTTCGGCTTGATACTGTCCGGCATAAACCGTAAACGTTCCTGTCGGATCAGAGATTCTGGCGCGGTAATATTCCGTACCGGACCCGATGTTTTCAACTTCCGTCAAAACGCCTGAAATCAATATGCGGTTTGCTTTGGCACCTGTCGGCGTCAGCACATACTGCGGTGCGTATTGTTCTTCCTCTTCACGATAAACCAAATCGGAGTCCTTCAATTCTTTCGCAAACATACGGACTGCGATTTCTCTGAAATAACCGGGCATTCAGATCACCTTGATTTCTTCAATTTCGATTTTCTCATCTTCATTTTCAATGGCGTTCAAGATCTTTTCAAATTCTTCAAAATCGGAACCCTTTATGTTTTCCGTTTTTTCAGTTTTGTCTTGCGTCAGCTCTTGCCTGATGCATTCCTTCAGCCGGAGGATTCTGTTTATGTCAACCGGATCGGCCCGCTCGACATTTTCGGCAATGATGTAGCGGTCTGTTTTCGCACCTCTGACAACATAATATTTGCCGATGAATTCTTTTTTGATTATATCATTAATGCATTCGGGATCCAAAGTTTCCGTTGCCATTAAAACGGCATCGGCAAGTTCCAAATCCAGGAGTTTCTGAGTTAATCCGCAGTTGATGATCGTTTCATGCGCTTCAGAACCGTCATCAAATACCGCTTTTATGCGCAAATCATATTTTCCTTTCACTTTGCCGTGTTCTGTGCACATTCCCTTTGTCATGACTTTGTTGCATTCGGGACATCTTCTGATTAAACCCGATCCGGCCTGAATGTCAACGGCACAGCCGCGGAGTTCAAAAACGGCAGCTTTGGCAATGATTTCTTCATCCGTCTCTTCGATTTTACCGGCACGGTTGATCTCAACAGCAAAATTGCCGTTCCACTCTTTGGTGACGGCATTTTTAAACAAATAAGATTTTCCGGCTTCCAGTTCATCGATTTCCGCTGTTTTCCATACGGTAAAACGCATCGTTCCGGTTTCATCACCGAGAACGCCTGCAAACGCTATGCTTTCATGCGTTTTTTCAAAAATCTGAACAATGTTTGCCTTTAAATCTGTCCAAATGCCGCCCTGATGAAGTTCGGCAACTGTTCTGAGTTCATTTGTTCTGTCTCTCGGTTCGTTCAAAACGGTTTCGTTTGTTTTGACGGTTGTGATTTCTTCCGCTGCCGGAGCGATCATTGCCGCTTTATTCAAAGTGATGCTTGCTTTGTCGTTCCAGGATTTAACAACCACATTTTTGAAATCATACGTTTTGTTGAGTTCAAGCGGTTCGATTTCAGTGCTGCTCCATATCGTAAATTTGACCATTCCCGTTTCGTCGCCGACAAGTCCGGCTTGTGCTATGCTTTCATGCGTGCTTTCCCAAAGCTGGACCACTTTTCCCGTAAAATTCACCCATGTGTCGGGCATGCCGGCCATTGCGGATATATCGGCAATTTTTTTCGTGACGGCGGATCCTTTTCCCGCGAAAACTTTCGTCTTTGAAATGTTGTATTTTTTCAAAAAGCCATTTGTCACGCTTCTTTGAGCTTCAGCGGCCGGCACTTTGAAAATGTCCGCCATTTCTTTTAATTTTGATTCAATTTCTTCAACGGCAACCTCTGCACCGTTTTCTGAGAGAAGTTTTTGAATTGCTGCAGCACGATCCGAAAAATCGTCTGCTTCTTTGTTTTTAAAATGAACCGATTCCTGTGAATCAGCGAGTCCTGTTTCATTCATGTCTGTCATTCCTTTAGACCTCCGGTATTTCTTGATTTTTTCGGGAGGCAGGACTGTTTATGACTGAAATATATAAAGAAAAGAGCGAAGTGGGGTGAAAGTATTTATGTGAATTTTGTCCGGCTTCGTCTTGCAAAATTTCATAGCAAATAAAGGGGTTTGCGGAAAATTTGCTCACTGTATTCGCAATTTTTTGGGGTTCGCCGAGTACACGGAACAGTAATCTGTTGTCACCGTTCATTTTATAAAAGATATAAATCAAAGCGGCAATAACTGCAAGCGGTACGAGTAAAAACAACAGCATGAATACAATTAATATCAATCCGGTTTCCGAATGCCCGTCACGGTTTCTTTCCCCTTTTGTTTATTTATGTCTTTTTATTCATGTTTCACAACACAGTTCGACAGTCCGGTAATCTCAACAATATCCCCGTTGTCCGGACTGTGAATGATCATTTGTCCTTTTTTAAGATAGGGGACACGTTTTTCATATTCCTGGGGAACTTTGACGGCATTGATGGCGGCATCATTATTCAGATTCAGAATGATTTTTGTGTTGACCTGCTTTAAAATTTCCGTTTCAATATCCTGCGGGTCCTGTGTAATCAGGAATAAGCCCAAACCTTCTTTTCTACCTTGTTTGGCTGCTTCGGCGAATTTGGAAATGATTTTTCCGGAGAGTGTTCCGGCGGAACTTGAGAGGTAGCGGTGGGCTTCATCCAAAACCAAAACGATCGGCGTGTTTTTCACGTCTTCGTCGCCGGATGTATTGAGTTTGTTGTCCACGATAACCGTCATCATTGTCAGAACAATCAAATCGCGGATACGTGAATTATTGATATATTCCGTCGGGAAGACAGAAACCTGTCCCGGTTTGAAAACGGTTTTAAAGAGTTCCGTGATCGGCTTGGCATCTTTGTCGAAAATGCGCTCATATGTTTTGTTAAGCGCTTTTCGAATGATGCCGCCGTAAGAGGATTCATGGATCTTGTCGGTTTGTTCCGTATAATATTCTTTGTTGAACGGGTCTTCGGCAAATTCCTTGAAACCGATATATGTCGGTGTTTTGTTTTTGGCTTTTGTGTCTTTAAAGTAATCGGCAATCAGTATTTCAAGCCCGTTGCGCTGGTTTTCCGTCAGTTCGGCCGTTTCCAGTATCCACGGATTATATTGAACGAATGAAAAAGGAATCGTAAATTCAACCTGTTCCGCCCTGGATTTTCCGGCATAGCGTTCTCCGTCAACTTTGGCGGTAAATGTTTTTGTTGTTTTAATGCCGCCGTAAGCAACCTTTTCCGAATCGAAATTAAACCGGTCGGCTTCAGACAGCTGATTGTCTTCATACAGCTGGGAGTATTCATCCTGCGGATCCATGACGATAAGGCAAGGCCTGTTTTGAATGCTGTGGTCGCTGCGCTGGCGGTAACGGCTGTTTTCTGTTTCAAATTGGCGCAGGATGTTTTTGGTCAGGAACGTTTTGCCCGTGCCGGTACTGCCGCAGACGAGCATGTGCCGGAAAATAAGCGGGTCTCCGGAGGAATAATCGTTTCTCATGTAATAAGCGACTGTCGGCGGAACGGAATGTGTTTTGACAAGTTCGCCGCCGACACTTAAATGTCCTAAAAAAATCCCTTCTTTGGGAATATTCAAGCCGGTTTGAACCATCTCTTTGTCAAAAACGGGGAGAATCGGTGTATTGGGTTTAGGTATTCTGTCGGCCATCCGTCTTTGAAGCCCTTCTTCTTTGTTTTTTTCATACAAAATACAAATCGGTTCGATTTGAGCGAGCAGCTTATAGTCTTCTTCATTGATGCTGCGGCCGGCTGAAATGTCCTGTTTGTTTGCAAGCATGCGTTTGGAATGGATTTCCGTCGCGTCATCAACGGTAAATTCCTGACGGTACTGGAGTTTTGTAAATTTGCCGAACAGATTCTCATTTTTATAAGGCACGATAACATACGTCCCGAGACGCACTTTTTCACGCTGCCCGGCAGCGATGTATCCGATGATTTTTGAAACGGTTCCTGTGATTTCAATCGGCTCGACACCCGTTGTCACGATGCCGTAAGCCTCTTCCGAATTCTCCGCCCGCGCCGTTCCGGCCGTATCATGTGCCGTCAGCTCGTTGTCATCGTAACCGTCAAATTCCTGAAACGCCTGTTTTTCCAAATCCTGTTCGAACCGGTCAAAATCAAACTCATTTGACTTCTTTTCATACTGCTCAAAACTCATCTAAATCTCCCCACCGGATTTCGTTATAAGATTTTTCCGCCGGATCTTTTGTAAATAATTCTCTGATTTCCTTTTTTTCACTGGAGCTGATTTTCGCAATGGAATCCGCTTTCAGAAGCGTTTCGGGAATTTTTCCGATCGACAATTCATACAATATTTTTTTCGTCATCTTCTGTCTCATTTCCTCGTTTTTGATAAGCCCGTAGATGCTTTCAATTTTAAAGACGATCTGATTTCCGTCAAGAGGGACGCGGACCATAAAGAAAACGGGCAGATACTCTTCATCATCGAATTTCCGGCGAAGCGTTTCATCAACAAGCGGTGAATTGATTTTGATTTCATTATCATAAAACTGGTTCGGTTGGATAAACCAATTCGAGTAGGTGATTTTAAATCGGTTTCCGCTGTCCCCCGATCCGTTCTTTTTTCCGGCGCTTTCAATTTCGTTTTCCGGCTTTAAAAATGATTTAAACAGCTGCGTGTCGGTTGCCCACGGCAGTTCCGTAAATATTTTTGCTTTTTTTGCTTTTTCCCGAAGCAAATTCAGAATATGAGTTTCCGCAGGATTTTTCACAAAGCCGACGACCGGCATTTTATTTTCCAAATGAAAATCCATGATGTCGATATAATTCTGAAGAATTTTTTTGGCATTTTTATCATGGCGTATGAGCACTTTATCGGAATTCGTTCCGGCCCAGTACATCAGCTGTTTCGGATAAATCGGTCCGTCCATGATGAAGAATCCGGAAATGTCCATGTCCGGCTGCGTCCATAAAATGTGTTCCGATTCGGACGCATAAATCGAATAATCATGAACCATCCGTCCGGCACGAATTTTTAAAACCGACGGGTCGATTTGGATCACTTTGCTCCGCCCGAATCCGTCGTCGAATGTTTTCCATGCGCCATTTTCAGGCAGTTTTGTTTTTTTCCCCGATGAAAATCCCGTGCAAACGATGGTCCGTTTGCGGTGCAGTTCCAAATCCGTCGGGGTTGATGCCAAAGCAGCGTGGCAGATGTCTAGAAATAAACCGCGCTCGAAGAGAATCGGATTCGTGCTGCCGCTGTCGGAAGAATAAGTCACTTTGTATTCATCTTCCGTCAGGCTCATCCGCCGCATGTCTGCGGCCGAGCGGAAAAGTTTGCCGGCGGCCTTCAATATGATTTTGTCATCCTGCCGAAGCTCCGCTAAAAATTTAAATATTTCAAAAATGTCCTGTGACTCTTTTTCAGTGTATGAATATTCAATTTCCGAAGCGATATCGGAAATTTCTTTCATGTGAACGGGTTCAAGAGTCATATGGATGACAAACGTTGTCAAAATATAAAAGTTCTTCAAGCGCGGTGAAAGTAGCCGTCCGGTATATTCAGGTATAT
>CAYUQC010000050.1:0-14372 GCA_964446755.1 uncultured Methanosarcinales archaeon | reverse complement strand
TTATATCCTTGGCCTTCCTAAGCACGGGAATCAGGTTTCTAATTCAGATAAAAAAGAGCCGAATCGTCATAAAATTTGTAAACCCGAATAATGAAAACAAAAAATTGAAACAAGTAATTTAAATCATTATAAAAGATTTATATATTCAAATTTCTTAACTCACATAAAAAATTGAAAACGGCAAACACAAATTTGTTTTGCCGGTACGGGAATAAAGGAAAATTATGATTCAAGTCGGTATTGTCGGTGCTTCCGGTTACACGGGAGAAGAATTGCTGCGGCTCTTATCAGGCCATCCGTCTGCTGAAGCGGTCATTGCGACAGCCCGCTCTGCGGCCGGGAAAAAAGTATCATCAGTTCATGAAAACCTCAAGGGACTTTGTGATTTGACATTTGAAGAGCCGGATTATGATCAAATAAAAAAGGAATGCGATATCGTTTTCATGGCAGTTCCTCACGGAACGGCAATGGATGCAGTGCCTGAAATTTTAAAAGACAGCAAGTGCCGGGTCATTGACTTGAGCGCGGACTACCGCCTCCAAACCGACGTGTTCGAACAGGTTTACAACATGAAGCACAAAGCGCCGATTGACGCGATTTATGCGATTCCCGAAGTCCACCCCGAAGTAAATAAAGAGTTAAAAGACCGTCTGATTGCAAATCCCGGCTGCTTCCCCACGGGCGCAACACTTGCCGCCGCCCCGCTTGCCGCCGCAGGACTTTTAAAATCCGTCATATTTGATTCCAAAACGGGTGTGACAGGCGCCGGAAACACGCCGACTGCCACCTCCCACTACCCGAATCTGGCGGAAAACGTCATTCCGTACAAATTAACGGCTCACCGCCATTTGGCGGAAATGGTTCAGGAAGTTTCACGGCTCCAGCCCGGATTCGAAAACATCTCCTTTACGCCGCACGTTATTCCGGTTTCCCGCGGCATTATGACGACCGCGCACATCGAAACAACCGAAAAATTGACGACGGCGGATGTCAAAAAAATGTATGAAGACTATTATGAAGGCAAACCGTTTGTCCAATTCGCCGAAACCGTGCCGTCCCTTGCAAATGTCCGCGGTTCCAACTTCTGCCACATCGGTACAGAAGCCGACGCGCGCAACAACCGAGTGGTTGTTCTGTCGGCCATTGACAACCTCGTCAAAGGCGCTTCAGGCCAGGCGATTCAAAACATGAATCTGATCTGCGGATTGAAAGAAACCGAAGGGCTTTGGTTCCCGGGATTGATTTAAAGAAAAAGAGGAAAGAAAATGATTCAGGAAATCAAAGGCGGCGTCTGTGCCGTTGACGGTGTCAAAGCGTTCGGCATCAAAGAAGGCAAATACGGTCTTGCCGTCATCACCGCTAAAGGAAATGCCGCCGGCGTTTATACAAAAAATAAAGTCGTCGCCGCGCCGGTGACCGTCACGAAACAGAATTTAGAATCCAACGGCGGTTTTCTGGAAGCCGTTATCGCCAACAGCGGCAATGCCAATGCGTTTACCGGAGAAGAAGGATTGAAAGATGCCAACGCCATGGCAAAATCCCTTGCGGAAAAACTCGGCGTCGACCCGAAATTCATCGGTGTCGCGTCCACCGGCGTCATCGGACGCAAACTTCATATTGATAAAATAAAAGAACAGATCTGCACCGTTCTGCCGAATCTGGCCGCAACCGAAAAAGCCAACGATGAAACGATGAAAGCCATCATGACAACGGATTTGGTCCCGAAAGGATTTGCCGTTGAAGTGAAAACATCCGCCGGAGATTTCAGGGTCGGCGGCATCACAAAAGGGTCCGGCATGATTGAGCCGAACATGGGAACAATGCTGGCTTTCGTGTACACGGACGCCGAGGTCCGTCCGGAGATTCTGCATTCCTCTTTAAAGGAAGCCGTTCAGAAAACATTCAACAGGATTGTCGTTGACGGCGATACCAGCACAAACGATATGTGCCTGCTGACGGCAACCGGCAAATCCGGCATCGCCATTCATTCATTTGAAAACACGGGCGTTTATGTAGAGTTCCAGAAAGCCCTGGAAACAGTTTTGAAAGAACTCGCGAAAATGATTGCCAAAGACGGTGAAGGCGCAACCAAACTGATTGAATGCACCGTGACGGGCGCATATACGGAAGATGATGCAGTTGCCGCATCGAAAGCGATCGTCCGTTCTCCGCTTGTCAAGACAGCAATCTTCGGCAACGATCCGAACTGGGGCCGCATTGTCGCCGCAGCAGGTTACTCCGGTGCGGATTTTGATCAATCAGGAATTACATTGGAAATGTCTGACGGATGCAGCAGTGTTTCGCTTGTTGCCAAGGGCAAAATTACAAAAAACGATGAAGCGACACTCAGCCGATTAAAATCGATTATGACGGCGGAGACGATTTTCATCAAAATGGACCTCGGAACGGGCGGAAAAGAAACGGCGACCGCATGGGGCTGCGATTTGACATATGATTATGTCAAAATCAATGCGGATTACACGACGTAATAATTCATAAAACGGAAACTGCCATAAAATCGGCACCAAAAAGAGCAGTTTAAGAGATTTTTAAACTGCTTTCAATCTTCTTTACTTTTTTATTGTTTAAACGGGGGTCATCGCCGTATTTGTTACTTCCTTTTGTTCCTGGAAGCAAAACCAAATACGGAAATCTGCTCAGCTTTCCTTTAAAAGTTAAGTGATGACTGACAAAATCTGCAATTTGAATTGATTTCATGACAGAATGACCTTTTTTCAAGAATTAATTGTTTGTGTTTTTAGTTACTTAAGTTTTCATTGGCGACAATGTTTCCGGATTCTTCGTCACAAACATTATCGGCACACGCAATAACACGATGTTTCGGATCAGCCCCGTATTGATTCGGCCCGACTGTTCCGTCCGCGATGCATAAAATCACATCTAAAACTAAACCGAATGGAAGCGGGACAGTTAATACACCTGATGGTGTATTCATTGAGAAAATATTAATCGTGATTAATGTGACCAGCCACCACCAGCCCGAACGATTGATATCATGAAGACGGCGAACGGTTTGAAAAATCATAAAGATAAAAAGCAAAATGTTGAAAATAAGCCATGTTAAGCCGAGCAGAAAAAAAATGACTGAAAATGCCTCCGAAGGAACGATATGAAGTTGGAAAGGAGAAGTGAAGGACAGACTTCCGCCCGAAAACTGAAAAATAATCTCCGATTTGAAAAGACCGTAAAGTAAAAGGACGTAACTCCAAAAAATCAAATTAAGAATAATAAAAGGTTTTCGCGGCATTCTGCCATGATAAGTATAAACATAATTGGATCGAATCCAAGAAATTGTTTTTTGAAACATTTTTGTCATCTGTTTTTTTAACAAAAAATTGAAATTATGATATCAAAGGCAAATCAATGCAGAAGTAAGTGCCTCTCTCTTTTGTGCTTTCAAAGCGGACATGCCCGCCCAACGCATTTTCGCCGAGCAGCAGAATGCTGAACATGCCGACACCGCGGTTGACACCTTTGGATGAAAAAGACGTTTTGAAAATCTGATCCTGAATATCTTCGGGAATGAATCCGTCATTATGGACCCAAAAGCGAATACGATCGCCGCTCTTAATGGCACCGATCCGGACAGAACCGCCTTCTTCCGTCGCTTCCACCGCATTTTTTGTCATATTGACCAAAATACGCGATAAAACGATTTTATCGGTCAGAACGGATTCGTCGGGCGCTTCGGCAATTTCAATTGTCCGGCCTTTTGAAACGGCATGAGTATTGAGTTTTAAAGCCGTTAACTTTAAAATATCCCTAATTTTTGTCTCTTCCATAACCAATTGAAAAGTACCGGTTTCCGCTCTTAAAAAATCGCGGTGGTATTCGATTTCTTCAACCAGGGAATCGCATAAAAAAAGAGCGTTGGACGCGTATTTTTTTATTTTTGCGGGATCGTCGGTTTCAGTCATTAATTCCAAAAAACCGTGCAATCCGCCGACGGAATTTAAAAGGTCATGTAAAAAAGCAAAAGCCGTTTGACTTCGCTCATCCGGTCCGCGATGTGTCTCAGCGTACGCCACCGGAGCCGGCGCGTCAAAGAGGTCGTCATCCGCGGGTGTAAACGCGCGCGGAGCAGTGCATCTTTTGGCATTTTGAGACATTCAATCCATCCGAGTCAAAATCAATTTTTCTTGATAATAACACAATGTAATGATATTATAAAAAGATATCAAAAAACAGCCGTCTGATTCAGACCGGAAGACATCATTGCGAAATAAATAAAACCGTCGGGTAAACCGGCCCGACAAACAGTCAAATTAAAATTAAAAATGAATGCCCTCAATTACTGAGGAACATTGCATTCTTTTACAATTTCAGGTTCATCCGGTTTAGTCGGAGAACGCAGGACAACAATATCCGTAACAGGTGCTTTTGCAAACGGCTGTTTTCTCATGGACAAAACGTATCCGTCCTTCATTGGTGAAACCTTAAAGCGTGTGGCTTTTGTGACTTCACCGCAGGCGCATGAAACGTCCGCCGTAAATCCTTTCAGAAGCGCGGATGCCTTCACTTGGCAGCGGCTGATTTCAATATAATTGTCATCATCCAAAACGCCGTTCCAAAGGAAAGGATTGGTCAGATAAATATGTTTAACCGCCCCGGCACCGCTTTCTCCGTCTTCTTTGGAAGAGGACGAAACAAAGGATTCGGGTTCAGAAAAGTCACTGAACACAGCTTTCAGGTCCGGCAGTTTGTCTGAAATCTTTTTGATTTCCGGTTTGGACTTCTTCTCGGGAATAGCAATCTTGTATTCGTCTTCATTTGCGCCGAGCATCTTGACCGCTTCCGCGTGAACGGCGTCAAAGTCAAGAGCAGATCCGCCGAGTGCTTCCAAAATTGCGGACAAAGCGTTAAAGCCTGTCAGCGGCGTGTCTCCCGCGGCCGCAGTAATCGGGATGAGGCGTCCCTCGGCATTCATGACGGAACCTTTCTTCTTGTAGACCGGCTCGGCGGCAATCACGATGTCTGCCGCACCGCAGGCTGTTGTGTCTCTTGAAGCGATAACAACTGCATGCTCCAGATTCTTGAAAGTTTCTTTTATGTTGTCGTTGAGACAGATGTCGATCAGATCGGAATCCAAACAAACCAGCACTTTCAGCTCACCGGATTCCATTTTGGAAACGATTTCATCGAAAGACTGCTGTTTTGTGTGTTTGGACAAGTATCCCGCACCGGTTGCGTTCATGAACGGGCGCATAAAGAGGAACTTGGATTTACCGCCAGCGATTTCAACCAATTCCGCCAAACGTTTGGCGTAAGTGTAAGGCGTCAGGTCCGAAATGATGACTGTGTCTGCATCCGGCTTAAATTCCTTCACATCGTAAAGGCTGGTGTCAGGCTCCGTAATCACATTCTGTGTGGCAATCGGCAGTTCTTTTAAACCAAAAGCGACAATCTCGGCGCCTTTCTCTTTGGCATGAACCAAACGTCTCACCAGTAGTGGGTAAGAAATATACGGATCCACCAGGAGGTAGATTTTCTTGGCTGTTTCAACGTCTTCATAAGTGGTGCCGCGCCCTGTGTAAGCGTGCAGCTTTCCGATGTCTTTGAAAAGGCCGGTCATTCCCGTACTGACAGGAACCCCAATCTTCTCGCCGATTTTCATAAGCGCCAAATGTTCTTCATTGGTCGTTCCGCCGACGGAAAGAAGTGCAATTTCGGAAGCTTTGGCGCCTTTCAGCACTTCGGCCGTCTTTGCAATTGCTTCGTCGTTTGAAACGGCTTTGCCTTTCACGCTTGAAACGGCGGGGCAGTAATTGCCGGCCAGATTCACGCCGAAACGGCAGAGTTTTCCCTGATTGACGGGAGAAGCTTTGCGGTAATCGATGTTTAAAATCGGCGCACCGCACGACGTGCCTGTTTCAACGGCCTGCGTTTCAAGTTCTCTCATGAAGACACCGCAGCCGAAACCGCAGCCGTAGCAGACGGTGGAATAAACATTCTCCTTAAATTTGGGATCAATGATGTCGGACATTACTGCACCTCCTCTAATTTGATTTCAAAGAAAGGCGGCGTTCTGTCATCCATTCCGGTCACATAATTCAGCTCATCCTGAATCGGGTTCGCGAACTTTCTGTAAAGCCGCGCAAGCGGAATGTCCGCCGGACAGACGTCCGAGCACTGGCCGCAGCCGACACAGGAATCCATCAGGTGCAGGAAGCGGATCATGTGGAACAATGAAATATCATAATTGTCTGCCGAATCATTAAATGCTGTACATTTGGCTTCCGTGCCGCAGGCGCAGGGCGGACAGACCGTCCGGCAGGCACCGCATCCGATACAATTCTCCAGCTCTTTCTTGAGGTCAAGAATCGTTTGGCTCTGCATCGGCACAAAGATTTCCTCTTTGGTCTTGGCAGACATTTTCAGCATGATGCCGTTAACTTTACTGCGGGCTTCGGCGGCCGGTTCACTGGCAACTTTAACTTCGGCATAACCGCCTTCGACTGCGTTTCTTAAGAACTCGGCGCCTTTTTCGGTCATGACTTCAACAAACGTGCCTTTGCCGGCATAATCAGGCATGACGCCCCAGTTACCGCAGGCCAGATCGGAGTTGGTTGCGATCTTGACAATACAGTAGCGGCAGTTTTCACGGCGCCCGTTGTCTTCTTCTTCCAATTCGTCAATGGACTGGGCGTGGTGTTCACCGTCGGCCGTTTCCAAAATCAGTTTGCCTTTTTCGATTTCTTCGGCGCGGACATCGTCGGGATTCACGCCGTAGACTTCCTCGGTCACCTTTCTGATTTTGTACGGCATCATTGTACCGCCGCAGTTGAGACCGATGGTGAAGATTTTCTCCAGATCCAGCATGTTGCGCTTCTGCTGTTCGCGGATGCCGCGCATATCGCACGGTTTGACGGCGATTGCAATCGTTGCATCGTTCCGGAACTGGCGCAGATATTTGGTCGGATTGGAAATCAGCATGTGCATGGAACCGGCTGACGCATAAACGTCTTCAACATTCGATGTTAAAACCGGAACGGCTTCATACTGGCTGGACTTTTTGAGAACAACAACGTGTTCGACGAGACCTTTTTCAAGCGCGCCGGCGAGAATCGATGTGACCAAACCGCCGGAGCCGCCTTCTTTTCTGATTTCTTCGCGAACGGACCAGCCGATGTATTTGCCGCCGACCTGAATATCGGACGGCTTCAGAATATCGCCGACCGTGGACGGTGCCGGAGGTTTTTTCTCGGGCGGCTTTCCTGCGGGCGGCGCGCCTGCAGGTGCTGCATTTTCGGATGCGGACATTTAAACCACCCCTTCCTTCCGGAGCGGACTCGGACCCAGAGCCTTCACCTTTTCCACCATTTCGGTCACGAATTCGGCGAACTGCTGGCCTTCGGAAGCCGAAATCCAACGGAGCATCAGGCGGTCGTCTTCCATGCCCATTTCATTGAGCATCGACTTGATAAATTTGTATTTGACAAGCGTTTTGTCGTTGCCGTTGACATAATGGCAGTCACCGATATGGCAGCCGGTAATCAAAACGGCGTCAGCGCCTTCCAGGAACGCGGTGTAAATATGCACCGGATCCACACGGCTGGAGCACATCACACGGACGACACGGACGTTGGTCGGCTGCTGGAAACGGGAAACGCCTGCTCCGTCGGCACCGGCGTAAGAACACCAGTTGCAGCAGAACATCACAATTTTCGGAACGAATTCGCCGGAAGAGGCACAGCTGCTTGCGGCGGTTGTTTTAACCTCGGACATCAGTTCACCTCCTCTTCGAAATAAAACACACTCTTGACCTGGGAAAGCAATTGAACATTGTCAAAGTGAGACTGGTCAATCGCACCCGTCGGGCAGGACATTGCACAGCAGCCGCATCCTTTGCAGGCTGCCGGATTAATGACAGAACGAATCGCCTTGAAAGACAGACCCTTCTGCGTCACCGTTTTTTCTTCAAGTGTAATGGCGTGGTACGGACAGACATCTTTACAGGCGCCGCATCCAACACAAACTGCTTCATCCACTGTTGAGAGTTCAGCCGGAGACAAAAGCGCGTCTCTGGAAAGAATCGTACAGGCACGGGAAGCGGCGGCCTGAGCCTGGGAAACAGACTCTTCGAACAGTTTCGGGAACTGCGCGAGACCGCAGACGAAAACACCGTCCGTTCCGAAGTCGACCGGTCTGAGTTTCGGGTGAACTTCCATGAAGAAACCGTCTTTTGTGAGCGGCACTTTCATCATCGGACCGACTTCGCGGTTACCGACTTCCGCAACCGTTGCCGCGCTGAGAACAACGCAGTCGGCTTCCAGATTGAAGTGCAGATTGATGGTGCGGTCATGAACGGCAACCGTGTTTCCGGTGACAACCGGCGGTTCGTCCTTGTCATACATCAGGAAGTGGACACCCATTTCACGGGCCTTTGTATATTGTTCTTCGTACATGCCGTAAGTGCGGATGTCGCGGTAAAGAACATAGATTTCCGCATCCGGATTTTGTTCCTTGTACTGAATCGCGTTTCTGACCGTGTTGGTACAGCAGATTCTGGAACAGTACGGGCGTTCATCGTTTCTGCTGCCGGCACACTGAATGAAAACGACATTCTTAAAGCCGCCTTCGTTCTTGTCGATCATTTCCTTGAATTCAAGCTGTGTTCTGACAATCGGATTATCTTCATAACCGAAGAGTCCGGGCTGTTTCAATTCATGGGCGCCTGTGGCGATGATGATAATACCGAAATCCAATTCTTTGGCCGGTTTGCCGTCGGTGATAATCTGACCTCTGAAATTACCCACAGAACCGCTGACGTTTTCCATCACGGAATTGTAATGGATGTGAATCTTGTCATTGGATTCGGCTTTTTGAATGATTTCTTCAAGCTGCGCTTTGTAGCTGTTAAGTTTCCGGATATTGCCGCCGAGTTCACCGGTTTTTTCAATCAAATCGACTTCATAGCCGTTTTCGGCAAGCTCATTTGCCGCTGTCAGACCGGACACGCCGCCGCCGAGAACGACCGCGTTGTGAACAAGTGACAGGGACTGGCTGTAAAGCGGGGTGTAATATTTGACTTTTCCGACCGCCTGGCGCACCAAATCTTTGGCTTTATGCGTTGCTTTTTCAGGTTCATCGTGGTGGATCCAGGAACAATGTTCGCGGATGTTTGCGAATTCGAAAAGCCACGGGTTAAGACCGGCTTCCTGGCATGTCTGCTGGAAGAGCGGCTCGTGGGTTCTCGGCGTACAGGCCGCCACAACGAAACGGTTGAGCTTGTAATCCTGAATCATGTCATAAATACGGCTCTGTGTATCGTCGGCGCAGGAATACATTTCTTCCGTCGCGATCACGACATTGGGCAGCGTAGACGCGTATTCGACAACTGCCGGGACATCGACAACGCCGCCGATGTTTGTTCCGCAGCGGCAGACGATCACGCCGATACGCGGTTCGTCACCGATCGGGTTTTCCGGCGGGATTTCAACAATCGTTTCCAAACTCTTACGGGCTTCGTTTAAGAGTGCTCCGGCTTTGGATGCTGCGCCGCTGGCTTGAGCGACGGATTCGGGAATGTCTTTCGGACCCTGGGCAACGCCGGCCGTAAAGATACCGGTGCGGCTGGTTTCGGTCGGAGTTTCCAAATCGGTTTTGACGAAGCCGTATTTATCCAGTTCAATGCCGAGAATCTTGGCGAGCTCGACGGAAGATTTCGGGGCTTCCAAACCGACGGAGAGGACGACCAAATCAAATTCTTCGTGAACGACTTCACTTTCGGGGCCTTCGTATCTGAGAGAAAGCGCGCCGTCATTTTTAACATCCACACCGGACGGGCGGGAGTTGATGAAACGGACACCGTCGTCCTGCGCGCGGAGCGCGAATTCTTCGTAACCCTTGCCGAACGTTCTGAGATCAATATTAAAGATTGCCACATCGACTTCAGGGTGATGGTCTTTGATCAAACGTGACTGCTTGACCGCATACGTACAGCAGACAGAAGAGCAGTAAGCCCTGTTGATTTCGGGATTTCTGGACCCGATGCACTGAATGAACGCAATCTTCTTCGGCAGTTCACCTTTGGAGGTCTGGATGTGACCGGCAAACGGACCGGACGCGTTGGTGTACCTCTCGAACTGAAGCGCCGTGACAACGTCGGGGTGGTCGAAACGATAAGCTTCAAGAATCGTCGGATTGAACGCTTCAAATCCAGTGGCCATGATGACGGCACCGACTTCAATGTCTTCGAATTCGTCCTTCAGGTCGTATTTCACCGCGCCGCGCTGGCAGACTTTCGCGCAGTTGCCGCACTTGCCGTTCTTGATCATCAGGCAGTTGTCAGGGTCGATGGTCACGACTTTCGGAATCGCCTGCGGGAATTGGAAGTAAATGGCTTTTCTCTTGGAGAGGCCTTCTTCGAATTCATCGTCGACTTTCTTCGGGCATTTGGCGAGACAGTCACCGCAGCCGACACAGTTGTCGACATCGATGTAACGCGTCTTCTTTTTAACGGTTAATGTAAAATTGCCGACATCGCCGGAAAGGCCGGTGACTTCGGAGTAAGTCATTAATTTAATGTCAGGGTGGCGGCTGGCTTCCACAAGTTTCGGAGAAAGAATACAAGCGGAACAGTCAAGCGTCGGGAATGTTTTGTCGAGCTGCGCCATAACGCCGCCGATGGACGGCTTGGATTCGATCAAGTAAACGCGGTAGCCGCTGTTGGCCAGGTCAAGCGCAGACTGAACGCCGGCAATACCGCCGCCGATAACGGCGACTGCGCCGACAGCATTTGTATTTGCCATATTTAAGCCTCCTTTGCTTTCTGCTGAAGCGCCAAAATTTTCTCTTCAAAAGCAGGATTGGTTGTCATATTCATTTGAATGCCGAGCTCTTTGGGTGAGTAACCGAGCGCCAAACCGAGCAGCTGCGTGTAGTGAAGAACCGGAATATGATAATCTCGGCCTTCTTTGTTGAGCTGCACCTGCCCGGAATCGAACTGGAGGTGGCAGAACGGACAGACATCGACGATACAGTCAAATTCGTCTTTCTGCAGAATGGCCAGTTTCTTTTCGGTCATTTTCAATGTGGTTTCAAGGAAAGCGGAGCGAGCACCGCCGCCTGCACCGCAGCACATCATCTTCTCTTCATAGTCAACACTCTTGGCACCGGTTGCGTCCACCAGTTCATCAAAGAAACGCGGGTTTTCGGCACTGCCGAGCCCTTCTTTTTCCTTGGACGGGCGGATAAGGTGGCAGCCGTAGTGAACGGCGACTTTGATGCCGTCCAGCGGAACAATAACTTTTTCCTTCACGGTTTCGGGACCAATGTCTTTTGCCATGAATTCAAGGATATGGCGGACTTTTGCATTTCCTTTATATTCCAAACCGACTTCGCTCAGCTTTTCATTGACTTTGGCTTTGTAGTCGGGGTCGTGCATCAATGTTAAATTGGCTTCGCCGAGTGAACCGTAACAGCCGTTGCAGATGGTGAGCAGATCCATGCCCATCTGTTCGGAAAGAACAACGTTGCGGCTGGCCATTGTCAGCCACGTGGTTTTGTCAAAAGACTTGAAAACGCCGGGTGCCGGACAGCAGGAAGCGCCTTCAAGTTCGTGAAGGTCAACGCCCAAATCTTTCATGACCTTGCGGCTGGCCAGCTCGATACCGGGATAACGGTTCGGAGCAACGCAGCCGAGGAACAAGGAAAGGCTTTGAGGTTTGCCCTGTTTTTCAGTTTCTGTAGACATTTCTTGATAACTCCTGATAAATTTCATAACACAATGAATCGTCGGCATTGTGCTGTTTTATTCCTTTTGCGTGAGCGTGTCGAACTCGCAGGCTTTCAAGAGCTTGCGGACTTGTTCATACGCTTCGGGGTACATGTGAACGGTCGGCGGCACTTCCGTCAGGCCAAGTTCCAATCTCTTCTTCCTGTTGGAATCGTTGATCGGCACAGCGTGTCCCGTGTCAATCACAAAGTGCGCGACTTCGCGGTGGGGTTCAAGCATAATACCCTCATGTACCGCCATCGTGCGCATGCGCAGAAGCGTGTCGACATTTAAGACGCCTTCAGGACATCTTTCCTGGCATTTGTAACAGGTGGTGCAGTACCACAAATATTCGTCTTTTAAAATACGGTCTTTCATGCCGAGTCCGGCCATGCGGATGTATTTCTTGATGTCGAATTGACTTTCAATATCCTTCATGGGACATCCGGTGGAACATCCGTTGCAGTTAAAGCAAAGCAGGATTTTGTCCATCCCTTTTTCCCGGGTAAGCTCACTAAAGAAGCTCTTATCGATTTCAGATGAACTGACTGAATCTGTCATGAGTACTCCCTCTCTTAGTTTTTCAGATAGAATAAATGGTTTTTAAATAAAATTCAAAAAAATCAAATCAAAGCCGTCCCGGCCGAACAGAAACAATCTGTCTGCCGCTTCAAGCGCCCGAATAAAACAAAAACGGAGAAAACCCGAGTCCGTTAAAATTTCGTCATTGATTTGAAAAACCCCGCAAGAGACGTGCACGAAAATTGCGCGGGTTATGTAATGATAAATTATGAACATACACAAAAACATGAAATCCTATATAAAGTCTGCCGTTCAGGTCAAAGGTTTACAAATAAACCTCACAATGTTCATTTTAGATTTTGTTTTATCAAAAAAAGTTAGGTTTACAATGCCGAAAATCAAAAAAGAAATAAAAGGAAATAAAAATAAAACAAAAAAATTAAGCTGTCTTTACAGATTCTATTTCTTCATTTTCCGAAAAAATTTCCTCGACGAATTTTTCAGACGGCGGCTGAGTTTTCAAACTGACAACAACAGCCGCGATGATCGCAAGCGGCGTTGCGATAATGATCGGATCGACAAATGTCCACATTCCTGTCAGAAGTGTCGGCTGTCCGAACAAAGCCTGGCAGATGCCGAACGGAACGGCTTCGGATGCGTGAACGAAGATGTACCAGAAGCCTGAAGCAATCAATCCCGTAAAGAAACTGGCGTAAGCGCCTTTTTTTGTCATTTTCTTCCAGAAGAGCCCGCCGGCGTACATCGGCAGGAGCGCGGACGTACAGATTCCCATGAAAACGGAAGTCGCTCTTGCAATGATGCTGTCGGGCAAAATGAAAGCCAATACGACGGATGCAATGACCGTGAGAACCATACCGATTCTTGTGAACAGGATTGTTTTGGTAGACCTTCCTTTAAAGATGCCGTTTCGGATTAAATCGTAACCCACAGACGTTCCCATCGTATGGATTTGAGAAGCGGCGGTTGACATCGCTGCCGACAGCAGACTGAGCAGGAAAACCATGATGAAAATATCAGGCATCGCGCTGTTGATATATGCGGGAATGATGGAATCGACGTTACCGCCGGCAACATCCAAGGCGATCATTCCGGCTTCGTTAAAGAAGTACACATTTGAAAGCGCGCCGACAATGTAAGCGACACCGGCCATCATAAAGATAAACGGACCGCCTGCGAGAACAGCTCTTTTCAATGTTTTATTGTCCTTAACGGTCATGAAGCGGACCGCCAGCTGCGGCTGAGCAATAATACCGATACCGACCCCCAAGATCAAAGAGGAAATGATTGTCCACCATAACTGGGAACCGAAAGCCGGCATCATCGTCCACCCTTGATGACCGATGGCCTGGAGAGAGTCGGGAACAAGCGGCGCCATATTTGTCAAAGCCGTATGCGCTTCAACAACACCGCCGAGCTTAATGTATGTTATAATAAGCAGGAAGAACATGCCGATAAACATGATTGCGCCCTGAAAAGCGTCAGTGTAGAGAACCGAAATCAGCCCGCCGACGATCACGTAAACAGCAACAACGATTGTGAAAACAATTAATGCGGTTTCGTACGGCACGCCGAGTGTTGTTTCAAGAAAACGGCTGGAACCGATCAATACGCTGGCCGCGTAAAGCGGCATTAAAACGGCAATGAACAAGCCGACCCAGGACTGCAGCCCGCGGGATTCAAACCGTTTTCCGATAAACTCCGGAAATGTGGAAGCATGAAGCTGTTTGCCCATTTTTCTCATTTTGGGGCCGAAAACAAGGAAAGCGATGACAATACCGACGAGAATGTTTAAAAACGCCAGCCAAAGCATGCTCATACCGTACGTTGCGGCGACACCGCCGAAGCCGATAATGGCTGATGTACTGATGAATGTCGCGCCGTAGGAGATGGCCATCACTAACGGATGCGTTTTTCTGCCGGCGACCATGAAGTCGGAGGCATCCTTCGTCTTCTTATAACCGTACCAGGCCAGAGCAACGGTGATTCCGAAATAAACAATCACCAATAAAATGAATATCGGCATATTCATGCCCGAAGACGAGTCAAATAATGAAGAGAGGGAAAATCCTGTCATAAATTAAAACCTGTAAAC
>CAYUQC010000049.1:0-14614 GCA_964446755.1 uncultured Methanosarcinales archaeon | reverse complement strand
CACTGCTTCCCAATAATATCGCATTCGCCCTTCGGAATACTTCCGTCGCATACTTGTTTGTCGGCTATCTCCTTCTTTTCGCGGTGGTTTATGCAGGCATTTATTTGCTTCTGCGTCGGTTTGTTTTGCTCGGCATTCAAAATATCAACACGTCAATGGATAAAATTACAAACGGTAATTTGGATGAAAAAGTAGCGGTTTATGATAATTATGAATTTTCACAGCTTTCCGACGGTATCAATACCATGGTAGATGCTCTTAAGGATGCCATCGCCCGTGAAGCGGCGCGGTTGGATTCGGAACTGAAATACGCGCGTGAAATCCAAATATCGTCTCTTCCGAAATTGTCAGCGCTGCCGCAAGATGACCGTTTCAACTTGTCGGCTCGCATGGTTCCCGCAAAGGAAGTCGGCGGCGATTTCTATGATTTTTTCATGACGGATGAAAACAAACTCTGCGCGGAAGTGGCGGACGTTTCGGGAAAAGGCATTCCGGCCGCTCTTTACATGATGTCGGCGAAAGACAAAATCCGGTCGGTCGTCCTGGAATACCAAGACATCGAAGAGGCGTTCTTTACGGTCAACAATGAATTATGCGCATCGGAAAGCAATATGTTTGTAACGGCTTTCACTGCGGTTCTGGATTTGAATTCGGGAAAAGTCAACACTTTAAATGCCGGGCATAATCCGCCTTTAATTTATGACGGGCATTCTTTTGATTTCATTTCGAGCAAACGCAATTTCGTTTTGGCCGGAATGACTGACAGTATTTATCAATCCGATGAATTCACTTTAAAAGACGGCCAGCTTTTCTTTATGTATACGGACGGCGTGACGGAATGCATGAACAAAGACGCCGCTTTTTTCGGCGCATCCCGTTTAAAAGAATGTTTAAACAACGCCGAAAAGCAGCCTGACAAGCTCATAGAAGCTGTTTTCAAAGAACTCAAAGACTTTTCGGACGGCGTTGATTTATCGGATGACGTAACGATGGTTTGCTTCCAATATTTTTCTAATCCTGATCTTGAAAAATAAATAATGCGGTCAGTTTTTCAAAGTGTCTTTTTCAAAAACCATAATCGTCGTATTGAAGCCGATTTGCCGCGTATATTCAATTTTGTCCGCGAGCCTTTTGACGACTTCAATGCCGCCGACTGCAAACCCGTTTTCTTCATCATCCCGGCGGAAAGCGGTCGGATCGAACATAACGCCGTCGTCACGGAACCGGAGTGTCAAATCCGTATCGGTGATATGCACGCGTACATCGATCGATTCGATTTTCGAGCCGTTGCTGCCGAATTTGGAGACGTTGGTCGCCATTTCTTCAACGGCAATGCCGATACGGTTTGCGGTTTTCTCAGCGATGCCGTTTTCTTTGCAGAAATCAATAATATTTTGTGACAAACCGGTTGAAGCTTGAAGAGTGGCGGGAATCGTGACATCCAAATAAACGCCGCCTTTTTCTTCTTTTAAAAGAAGGACCGGCGATACATTTTCCTGCCGTGAAATCTTTCGGCTGATGAGGTAAACGAAAACAAGCGTCGTTATTTCGGCACACGCATAACACAGCCAAATCAGGCCGGCATCTATCTGTGTCAGAAGAAGAGCAAACGCGGCGACAAAAATGAAGTTATCGAAAAATACCATGACGGAAGACAATTTTTCCCGTCCCGTCGTATTGTAGAAATTTTGAAGAATCGTACTGAGTCCCATAAACGGAAGACTGATGACAAACAACCGCAAGGCGGGGACGAGGACAGCCATGCTTTCCCGCGTTTCAATACCGAACCACCCGCCGACGGTTTCCGGAAACGCCGCCACCACAACGGCAAGAACGACACAGGCCCCGACGAGCAAAACAGCCGCTTCTTTAACGATTTTTTGAATGCCGTATTTGTCTTTTTCACCGTAAAGTGTTCCCATAATCGGCAAAAGCGTGTCAGTCGTTCCGTTTATGAAAATATTGGCAATAATCAAGACATTCATACAAATCGCCATAGCCGACATTCCCGGCGACCCGAGTGAGAGCATCACCAAGCTGTTTAAAACGACCGAGCGCAAAAAAAACGTTCCCTGCATCAGGGATTTCGGGAATCCTTTTTTGAGCATTTCAACAGCGTTTTTCAAATCTTCCGCCCCCGGTCTTATGATTTTAAACGAGCGGCCGGATGAGAAGAAATAGGGAATAATTAAAAGCGTTCCGAAAAAGTAACCGACTGTTGTCGACAATCCCGCTCCCGCAATTCCCATGTCCATGTATTGAATAAAGATAAACGAAAAGACGAGTTTGACAACGTTTGCAAAAATCGTTACAAAAGCCGCCGTTTTCGGGCGCCCGTCCGAGCGGATAAAAAGTGCCGTTCCGGTGGAGATCATCAAAAACGGCGCCGTCAGAAGAAGGGGTGCCAAATAAGCGGCTGTAAGCGTCTGCATTTGGATATCTCCCGCGGCAAGCGCCGTCGTTATCGGCGTCACCAGAAGGCGGGCAATGATCCAAAATGCAATCATCGCAAAAGTACCGAGAACAAGCGAAAGCGTAAAAAACACATTTGATTCGCGGTTCTGCCGGCGCCCTTTGGCGATAACGGCACATGTTAAACCGCCGACGCCGAAAAGCATAAAGATCATATTCAGACAATAAATAACGGGCATAGACAAACTGACTGCCGCCAAAGCCGAATCGCCGAGAAGATTGCCGACGATAACGCTGTCTATAACGGATGACAAAGAGACCGCCATTGAAGTCAGAAGTGTCGGAATCAAGTATTCTTTAAACTTTTTTTGAACCAGTTTCCCGTCTCTTTCGTACATTTTCCACCCGATTTATTAAATCTCAAATTCCAGATCGAAGAATCCCAATCTTTCCGTCATATCGAAGAAGTTTTTCAGGTAAACGTCGGTTGTCACCGGCCATTTGAAACCCGCGCGCAGAAGAACTTGATTTGTGTAAGCATTTTTCGTCTTCAGAATTACGACCCGTTTTCCGTGTTCCTGATAGGCGATGAGTGAATTCAGGTAACGGGCTTTTTCTTGATTCATAAACGCTTCACTGTATGCCTTTTCATATTCTTCCCTTTCGCAGGGTTCGATAATGATGCCGACTTCTTTTAATTTTTGAATGATATCGCTCATAAAGACGGTGTGATTGTTATAGGAATGGAAAACACGGCATTTTTCCGGTGTTCCGGTCAATCTTAAAACGGATTCGGCGGTAAAGTCGATCGGTGAAAATTCAACCGGCGCATCCAGGTCTTCAAACGGGATCTTTCCGATGATGGAATAAGCCCGGAGGCGGCCGAGGAAATTATTGGTATTGAAGTTCGCCTGAAATTCACCGTCATCATCACGCGCCATTAAGTTGCCGACCCGTATGATTTTGATTTCCGCGCCCTCTAAAGCCGCTTCAAGAGAAAGCCGTTCGGCAATGAATTTACTGTTGACGTATTTGTTGGACAAATCCTGGCCGAAATAAAACATTTTTTCATCCATACGGATTGTCTCATCGGGTTCACCGTCGATGCTCATTCCGGCAACGCTGGCCGTTGAAATTTGAACGAAAAGGGATTTTTTACGCCGGCAGAATTCCAGCCCTTTAACAACGCCGCCGATGTTGATATCTTCAATATCCGTGCCGGATGAAAAGTGCTTGACGTTGGCGGCACAGTTGATATATGTGTCAATCGGCAGCGGTTCGAGAGTCTCATAGGTTTTTTCATTCGTGACGTCCCCGTCAATGACGACGATACGCGATCCGAAAAAGCTGTCAAGGCCGTCAGAGAAGTAATAAACAAGCATACTTTTGAGGCGTTCTTCAGCGCTTGTTTTACCGCCGCGGACAATGCAATAGGCAGTTCCTGCTTCGGAATGAAGATACTTCCAAAGAACATGGATGCCCAGGAAACCCGTCGCCCCCGTCAGGCAAATATTTCCGGCTTCCCGTCCGTTTCCTGTTTTTAAAGAGAGGATGTCATTTTCCTTCAAAAGGTCATGGATTTTTGTATAATCGTATTCTTTGACAGGGTTTGATTCTACTTTCGGCTTTTTCTCTTCGCCGATATATACGGCCAGTTCCCGAGGCGTCGGATAAAGGAAGACATCACCGTAACTGATCTCAAATCCTTTTTTCAGAGCATCAATAGTCAGCTGGGTCACCAACAGAGACGTTCCGCCCAAATCAAAGAAGTTATCGGTCGCCCCGGCATTTTCTATTTTCAAAACATTCCGGAAAACATCGCAAAATGCTTTTTCGATTTCATTCGCAGGGGGTTCATACGTCCCTTTCTGCATTAATTTCGCTTCCGGCAGTGCGTTCATATTCACTTTGCCGTTCGCGGTCAGCGGCAGAGCTTCCATTTGCAGATAGGCAGTCGGGACCATATATTTCGGGAGTGCCTCTGATAATTTATCACGCAGCTCTTCGGCGGACACCGGTCTGTTTGCCGTGTAATAAACGCATAAATGATCCTGTTCGCGTATTTTTTTAACGGCGACCGCTGCTCTTGTGATACCGTCAAATGAATTTACGGCATTTTCAATTTCTCCGAGTTCAATTCTCAATCCGCGCAGTTTGATCTGCCCGTCATTGCGGCCCAGGATGATAATTTCTCCGTTTTTTGTCCGTTTTGCCAAATCGCCTGATTTATAATAACGAATGCCGTTTCTAAGAACGAAGCGGTCTTTCGTCATTTCTTCATTTCCGAAATATCCGCGTGCAACACCCGCGCCGCCGATCCAAAGTTCGCCGACCGCACCGACGGGAAGCGGATTGCCGTCAATATCCATGATTTCTTCGACCACGCCGTAAAGCGGCACACCGACCGTCACATTCGGGCCGTCTAATATTTTTCCATTGCAGGAAACCGTTATTTCGGTCGGGCCGTAAGTGTTGATGAGAACGGCGTTCGTGATGTCTTTCAATTTTGTATAAAGAAGAGGCGGGTAACCTTCACCGCCGGCCATGATCACGCGGCACATTTTCAACGCGTTTTTCATTGCGGGCAATTCCATATATTGCAGCATCCGCGACGGGGTCGCGTTAAAAGCGGTAACTTCGGTTTCTTTCATTAAGCGGGCGAGTTTGTCCGGGTTTTTTGATTCGTCATCATCAGCCAAAACAAGAGTCAGTCCGTTCATCAGCGTTGTAAACGCTTCTTTTAAGAACATGTCAAAACTGACAGTGGTCACGGACGCCATCACACAATCCTTTTCGATGAGCGCCTGAACATGGCGGTTTTCCGGATGCGGTGCGACGTAATTAGAAATGCCGGCATGCGTGAGCATAACGCCTTTGGGTTTTCCGGTAGAACCGGAGGTATAAATGATATAACACAAATCGTCGCCGCCGACAGTCAAATCCGGATTTTCCGTCTTCGGGTTTTTCATCAGTTCACGGATGTCGATGCTGTCGGGCATGTCTGAGGCCCCGTCCGTTAAAATGTATTTTGCACCGCTGTCTTCTAAAATATGTTCGATCCGGTCTTTCGGGTAATCCGGATCAATCGGAATATATGCGGCACCGGCTTTTATAATGCCGAGCATCGAAACAAGAATCAGGCCGGTGCGCGGAAGCATAAATGCGATTCTGTCTTCTTTCTGAACGCCTTTTTCGATCAGCGAATGCGCGAGCTGATTTGCCTGCTTATTTAATTCATCATAAGTCCGGTCGCCGTCCGCCGCTTTTAAAATTATTTTCTGCGGATTTTTCGCGGCTTGCCGTTCAAAAACTGAATGCAAACTACCGCTTTTTGAAGGTTCGGGCAGCTTGTTGCATTTTTCCGTTTCCAAACGCTGTTGTTCTGTTTGAATGCCGATGGCTGAGAGCGGAAGACTCGGATTTTGTGTCAGGCGCAGCGCGGCTTCGGCAATACAGTCCGCAATCGTCTGCATTGTCGCCTTGAAAAATAAAACGTCATCGTATTGGATTTGGACGATGTAATCGCCGTTTCTTTCCAAAATATTGACAGATATCGGAAATTTGACTTTGTCCACACGCAGCTCTTCCGGCCGCATCGGGCAGCCGTTTAAAATATGATCCGCAATGACACCGCCTTGGTAAGCCAATAATATATCGGCCGTGTAGCCGTATTCCGAAGCAATCCGCATGTACGGATATACCGAATAATTCATTGTTTCCGTCATGGTTTTTCGGATTTTTTGAAGATAATCCGATGCGGTCATATCGGAAGGAATTTCCAGAAGGGCGGGCAGTGTTTTGACCATCATGCCGATGTTATTTTGGAAACGTGCGTCGTCACGTCCGCTGATAATGGAGGCGAACCGGACGTTTCGAACGGAAGCGAACCGTCCGATAACCAGCCCGACGGCACCCGTAAACAAATCGGAAGGGGTGATTCCCAACTCCCTTGCAGAATTCTGAAGCGTATTTTTGGAAACGGCGGCGGTTACTTTTTCGGGTTTCCCGCTTTTTTCCGATTCTTTGTCGCGCGGGAAATGCGTTGCCCCTTCTCCGTCTTTTAATTTTTCACGGAAATACGCCTCCGCTTTTTTATAATCGGCAGTGTTTTCTTTTTCCGCGAGCGCGGCGTCAAAAGCGGTGTATTTTTCTTTTTGAAGCGGCTGTCCTTCATAGGCCGCGGTCAAATCTTTTAAAAATATGTCCAAGGAACCGCCGTCAAAAATAATGTGGTGGAAATCACATAAAATGTATACAGATTCCCCCGTATTATAGATTTCAATCCTGTAAAGCGGCCCTTCAAAAAAGTTAAAGGGGCGGACGAACCTTTTTTGAGCGTTTTGATATTCTTCGGGCGCGCAGGCGGTGACCGAAACGACTGCCGGCTCATCGTCAAGACGCAGCTGCATCGGCTCATTGCCGACAAGCGCAAAGTGAGTTTTCATATAAGAATGCGCCTCAATGACGTTTTCAATTGCCTTTTTCAATTTTCCGGAGTCGACGGATTTATCCAGCGAGAAAGCGAACGGAATATTATATTCTAATGTTCCGGGATTTTTAAGACACGCAAAATACAAACCCAGCTGATTGTTTGTCAGCGGGTATTTGTCTTTTTTCTCATATTGTTTTTCCGTATAAACCTCGCTTTTTTCGAGGAACGTTTCAATTTTTTCAATTGTCTTTTTCCGCATCAATTCAACGGCGGTGATTTTCTTTCCTGTTTTTTCGGTCATCAGCGCCGCGGTTTTGATTGCCGATAATGAGTTGAGACCGGCATACATAAGATCTGTATTGATGCCGATTTCGGTTTCTTTGAGCAGAGTATTCACGATGCCGACAAGTTGCTTTTGCAGTTCCGTTTTCGGCGGTATGATTTCTTTCTGCCTGATCTGAATCCGAGGTAGTGCCTTCCGGTTTACTTTGCCGTTTTGGTTCAGCGGAATTTGATCCAGCTGCATCGTCGCGGACGGAACCATGTAAGCGGGAAGCGTGGTTTCGATAAACGCATTCAGTGACGGAACATCAACAGGCGAATCGGCAGCGATGTACGCAACCACACGTTTGCCGCCGCCGCTTTCTTCCTGTGCAATGACGGCCGCGTCTTTTATTCCGGGATAGGAACGGATACATCTTTCAATTTCGGCGAGCTCGATGCGGAATCCTCTGATTTTGACTTGGAAATCGCGGCGCCCGACAAAATCAATATTGCCGTCGGGAAGATACCGGACGATATCACCGCTTTTATACATCATTGATTTTTCTTCATCATCCGCATACGGATCCGCGACAAACTTCTCAGCCGTTAATTCGGGGTTATTGAGATATCCTTTGGCCACCTGCCGTCCCGCAATACATAATTCACCCGCGACACCAACGGGCGCCAGCCGGTTATTTTTATCCAAAACGTAAACACGGGTGTTGTCAATCGGCTTTCCGATCGGGATTCTGTCATACAGACGGTCGACTTTAAAGGCGGTACTGATGATGGTGCACTCCGTCGGACCGTATAAGTTGTTTAAGCTGAAAGTCTGCGGCGGTTCCAAAGGCACCAGCGTCTCGCCGCCGACACCGAGGGCGCGCAGGGAAGGCACATCGGCACTTTCCGTAAATTGCCGGCCCAGCTGTGTCGTCATAAATGCGATGCTGATGTTGTTTTCTTTAAAATAAAGGCCGAGGCGGTCCAAATCCAACCGCATGTCTTCGGGAATAATATGCAAACAAGCTCCGTTGGTAAGCGTGGGGAACATATCCATCATACAAGCGTCAAAGCCGAAACTTGCGTAAGCGGGAATATTATCTTTTTCAGTGATTTGGTTGAAGCGGGTATACCAACCCAGAAAATTCGATAAATTCCGGTGCAGAATCATAACACCTTTCGGATTGCCGGTGGTGCCCGATGTGTAAAGCAGAATTAAATTGTCATCATAAGAGAGTGAAACTGTTCCCTCCGCAGCTTTCGGAAGCTCGTAAATCCCGGCGGTATCAATCAATTCTCCCGGAATGCCTGTAAATTTTTCGTATAAATCGCGGTCCGCAATGACGGCTTTAATACCCGCGTCTTCCGCCATAAATTGCAGGCGGTCATTCGGGTATCCGGGATCCATCGGGAGGTATCCTGCGCCTGCTTTCAAAACACCCAAAGCACAAAGCGGCATCATTTCGGTGCGGTGCACCATGATACCGACATAATCTCCTTTTCGAACACCTTTATGTATTAAATGAGATGCGAGGCGCTCTGTCAGATCGTCCAGCTGACGGTAGGTCAGCGTTTTGCCGCCCGAGACAACGGCGCGGTTGTCAGGCGTTTTTTGAACTTGAGCGCGGAACAAATCAACAACTGTTTTTCCTTCATTGTTATCTGTCCGTTCTCCTCTGAAATCTTCTAAAATGCGGCGGCTCTGGCCGTCGGGGATCTCGGCGATATCTGCAATCGTTTCGTCACCGGATGCGTTTTTGAGGCGGCGGAGAATGCAGAGATATTGTTCCATGAAGTTTTCCATGATTTCTTTTAAATAAAGCTGCGGGGAATAGGAAAGTGTCAGACTCACTTTTTCGCTGTCATAAACGGCTTCCAATAAAATATCGATGGCTAATGATTGTTTCCGGTAATAAGTATGTGTCCATTTCAATTCTTCGGAAGACGGCAGCGGAATTTCGGGCAAATAATTGAATATCACATCAAAAACGGGGGAACGGGAAGCATTTCGATCGGGTGCGAGCAAGGGAACAAGTTTTTCAAAAGGATAGCTTTGATGGGTTTTGACCATTTTGACGGTTTGCGCCGTTTGAATCAGATAATCTTTAACCGCCGTCGAACCTTCAGGCTTGACGCGGATCGGAAGCATATTGACGAACATGCCGACGATTTTTTCTTCCTCCTGTGTATTTCTGCCGCTCATTGCGGTTCCGATAACCACATCTTCGGAGGCACAGTATTTTGCAAGCGTTATTCCGAGCGCCGCCGTCATCAGGCCGTATTTTGTGATGCCGAAACGTTTCGAAGGGGTTTGAAGGATTTCTCCGGGTATTTCTTTTCGGATTTCGGTTTCCGCAAAAGGTAAAACGTCGGGACGAAACGGCTTTGAAGGCATTTCATTTTCGGGAAGACCGCCGGAAAACATATTTTTGAAATATTCTTCATCCGCGGGATTGGCTTGAAGTCGGTTTTGGAAAACGGCATAATCCTGAAAATCAAATTCAACCGGCGGAAGTTCTCTTCCTTCATACAAATCAATCAGTTCGGTCATCAGTGTTTTGGCGGCAGCGCCGTCTAAAATGATATGATGTACATTGAAATGAAGGATATATTCACCCGGTGCGGTTTCAAACAGGCGGCATTTAAAAAGAGGGCCGTTTTCGAGGTCGAACGGTTTGTTTTCCTCTTCAATCCTCATCTTTATTTTTTCGGCGGGACAGTTTTCCTTCTGAATTTCAACGGTTTCGCCTGTGTTTATACGGCGGATATATTCACCGTTTCGGACCGGATAATATGATTTTAAAATGAGATGACGGTTCAGCAATTCATTGAGAGCGTTTTGAAGCCGTTCTTCGTTCAGAGGACCCGAAACGGCATATGTGAGATTTATATTGTAAGCGACGGAGGCCGGATTCATTCCTTGTTCTGCGGCCATTTGACGTTCGGCAAACGTGAGCGGCCATTCTTCTCGAAAGTTTGCTTTTTTGAGTTCCTCTTTACTCATTTCTATTCTCCTTGAATAAATACAAATGAATCTATTCTATTTGAGAATATGGTTTTTAAACTCCCGTTCCGCTGTCAGCGGAAGTGAATCGGCGAATATCCTTCAGCATCGTTCCAAACGCGTTCCGCTTCAAAACCGGTCAATTCAAAAACAAACGCTTCAATCACCATAAAGATTTGATTCTCTTTTCGAACACATCCGATCCGCCCGTCTCCGGCGCGTCCGAGTCCTGCGTGAAGGTGGATGACCGGCTCGCCCTTTTCACTGAACAAATTGCCGACACCGATGATTTCATGCGCTTCTTCAAAACTCGTCCACATTTTATTCGGCGGGCGCTCGTTTTTTTTCGGGCCGATGACCAGATTCCCGGATTCGACGGCGCCGAGTAAAACAAAAGTTGCCGCTTGAATATTTTCTTTAGATGCAAGGGTTTTCAATGATTCCAATAAATCCTCGCCGTGGTCCATTCTGACGGTAAAGACACGGCCGATTTGTCCGACTCTGTATTCCATGAAAAAGAGTTCTTGTTTTTGGGTTAAAAAAGTATTGATGGTAAAAAAAGAAAAGGAAGGAAACAGATTGAAGATCCGTTTCAATTCATTAAATTAAACAATTGATGCCTTAATGATTTTAACATCCTGAACCGGCTTGTCACCGCGCGCGGTCTTGACGGCGCCGATCTTGTCAACGACATCCATACCTTCCACGACTTCACCGAAAACGGGGTGCTTGGAGGATCCCGGGGGCTTGTCCCAGTCGAGGTAGGTGTTGTCCACAAGATTGATGAAGAATTGGCTGCCGCCGGAGTTCGGACCCGCGTTTGCCATGGAAATGGTACCGCGGACGTTGGAAGAGCCTTTCACGAATTCGTCGGGGATGGAATACCCCGGGCCGCCCATTCCGTTTCCGTTCGGGCAGCCGCCCTGAATCATGAAGTTCGGAATCACGCGGTGGAAAATAATGCCGTTGTAAAAGCCCTTTTCAACGAGCTGTTTGAAGTTTCCGGCTGTCACCGGCATGTTGTCGTACAGTTTAATTTTAATGTTTCCCATTGTGGTTTCGAGTAAAACGTCTGTCATATTTTATTCTCCTGAATCGGTTTAAAATATAATATCAAAATGAATGAAAAATAAAGCGCGGAGAGGGAGATTTGAACTCCCGAGGTGCGAGGCACCACCGGTTTTCAAGACCGGCGCCGTGGGCCGCTTGGCTATCTCCGCAGCGCGGTTGCAAACGCAGCGCAAACTGCAACACATAAACACGATTCGGATATATAACGATTTTTCAAAAAAATCAAAGAAAACCGAATAAAAGAAATGAAATAAATGAGAAATCAAAAGCAGAATTATTCTGCTTTCTCTTCCTTCTTCACGGATTCAACGTAACGGATTTCTTTCAGGTCGGTGTTGTCCAAAATTTCATTGGCCAATTTGCCTTTGGAGAAAAGCCATCTCTGGTTGAATGTGATTCCGGTCGGGATTTCGATTTCGGCAACATCGCCGTTGATTTTGACATCAGCATCCTGAATGCCTGTGTAAAGCGCGAAAAGGCCGTTGATTTTTTCTTCGGGCGTTTCCAAAACAGCTTCAATCTTGTAGCTGTAGGTCACGGATTTTCCGGCCAGCGGACTGTTGAAGTCAATCGTTGCACGGCGGCCGATAACTTTTGTCACGACACCCTGACGTCCGTCGGATTCAATGACCATGCCGACCTGCGCTTTACCGTCTTTGAATTTGGAGGTTGAAACGGATTGGATCAATTCTTCTTTGGGCATGCCGAACGCATCTTCGGGGCCGATGGTCACTTCGCCTTCAGCGCCGGCTTCTTTGCCTTCCAATTCTTTGTCAAGGCCTGCAATCGTGTGTCCGTAACCGATGACAACAACGTCGCCGCCGTAAAGACCCTGCGGACTGTAAACGTTTTCTGCTTTCGCAACTTCTTCGTCGGTTGTGTCAAAGACTGTACCGTTATCCATTTTACCGGTGTAGTTTAACCGGACAAAATCTCCTTTCTTCAATGCCATAGTTAATCACTTTTTAGAGCGAATCCTCTGATTCATAATTGAATAAAAATAATGTCAATCGTTACGCTGAAGCGTCCCGACAAAAAGGCGTTATATACTTCGATAGAACGTTTGAATGAACCGTAAACGGGATTATTCCTTTAATAACCTTTTCCTAAATCCCGTATTCACTTAATTTAAAATCTTTATAAATAGAAAAATACAGCATTCTGAAAACAGAATGCTGCATTATTTTTTACGCCTGCCCGTTCAAAAACGGATAATTAACTCCGCTTTCGATTTTCCAGATGGTGTCATCGGAACTTCCCGCTTCGCTGATGTCCCATCCTTCGTACCAAAAGGTATCCAGATCATACATTTCTGCAGTTGTCCTCGGCATTCCGTCTCCCGTATCCGGACATGTTGTCGTCTCTGAATCAAAGAAACAAATGTCAATGAATCCGTTTTCATTGATCCCGGAAATTCCGCCTTTTTCATTTCCGGATGAGATTAAACCTGCCGCAAATGAATTATATATCTCGGCATCAACAAGTTTCCCTGCCAAACCGCCGGCATAATCCGCCGACGCCGACACTTCCGCCAACGCGTATGAATCTGTTATCATTCCCGATTCAAAATTGCCGATCAGCCCGCCCGCATTTTCATTTGCAGCCGTTATCCGCCCGCTCATGACCGCAGATCTCTCAATAAACGTATTTTCAGCTGTTCCGATTAATGAGCCGACATTACCGCTGCCTTCAACAGTCGCATTTTCAAGGATGATATCTTGGATCACCGCATCATTTGTATATCCGAATAAACCGACGTTTTCGGACGTTTTTTCAATTTTCAGATTCTTAATCATATATGTCGGGCTTCCCGTTAAATTGCCGGTAAACGGATTTCCGGATGTGCCGATCGGTTCAAAGTTTGCGTTTACTGTGATATTCGCGGCAATAACATAATCCGCATCCATCGTCCACAATTTATTCACTCCGCCGTTGTCGTCAGGAGCGGTTATTCCGGTTCCTATTCTTTGCAGTGATTCGGGCGTTTTAATGACAATGGTATCATTTTCCGGAACTTCCGTTCCCCTCAATGCACTCAGTTTCGGATAATTTGCGCCTTCTGTATACCATGTTTTGTTATAAGCTTCTTCTCCGATGAGACTGGTGTTTCCAATATCCCAGCCCGAAAACGAGGCGCTGTCTTTCATTTGCGCCGTTGTCAGTCCGAGTCCGTTTCCGGTATCCGTGCATGTCGTTGTTTCCATGTCATAATAACAATTTGCAGTTGTTGATGCATTTAATCTGTTGAGGCCGATTATGCCTCCCTTTTCTATATTTTCCGATCCGGCTGTTGAAATTTCACCGACCGCATAACAATTTATAATCTCTGTTGTGTGGCTTCTTCCGATCAATCCGCCTAAACGGTTATATCCCGTCAGCTGTGATGAGTAACAATCTCCTGCTGCATAACAATTTTTTATTGTAGTGTTTTCGGCATAACCAATTAAACCCCCGATAGAGATACCTGCTAATACATTTCCGGTTGCATAACAATTTTCAACTGCGCTTTTATTTTCAACTCCGCCTATAAGACCGCCAATTGCTTCTCCCCTGTTTCCTGCATTTATATTTCCTGTTGCAAAGCTGTTTTTAATTGTTCCATTAAAATACCCCACTAAGCCGCCAAGCTTTGTTGGCCAATGATCCTCATAATTATAAATGACATTTCCGGTTGCATAGCTGTTTGAAATTGTACCGCTTCCGTTTCCGACAAGACCGCCGCCCCTCTCACCGACTTTAACATTAAAGTTTGAGCTGCATCTGTCCATTTCACTGTTAATGAATTCTCCGGCAATTCCCCCTACACGATAAGTATAAACATCCCCTTCCACTGCGCTGACTGTTGAATCATCTGCAATTTTTTGTGCGTTACAGTTAAAAATTGATGAATTCTTAGCTTTTCCCGCAAAGACCGCCGTGTAACCTACAACTCTTGCATTTGTTACGTTGTTTGCTTTGATATTCAAATTTTCAATTGAAGCATTGTCTATCGACCCGAAAAAACCGAAGTATGAAATTGCATCAAAAACAAGTGTCGGTGCTGTAAATGTAATGGTTTTTCCGTTTCCGTCAAACGTTCCTGTAAAAGACTCAACTCCTGCTGAATGATTTACATAGTCGCCTATCGGTACCCAAATGTTATCGGAAATTGTAATATCGTTTAATAATCTGTAATCATCACTCAGCAAATACGTTTCATTGCCGATTGATTTTAATTGTTCGGCCGTTGAGATCTCATGGGTTGCGGCTGTTGCCGTTCCTGTAAATATCAAAATGAATATTGTGAAAAAAAGTATTGTTTTTACCGCCGTTTTTAATTTTTTTTCTGTTTTTGAATTCATTATTATCCCTTCCCGATTTATATCAGGTGTTTTTAAATAATTCGAATGAAACAAATCTGGTTTTTATTATTTTCTTATGCAGTGACGTCC
>CAYUQC010000048.1:0-15147 GCA_964446755.1 uncultured Methanosarcinales archaeon | reverse complement strand
CAAAAGTTTCTGTTTAATGCATTTACAACCGTTTATATATTTATTTTATATATGACGCCGCCCTTTTTTCCTTGTATGAAATCGATACAATTGGTTTTGGTTACTGTATGCATACTGCTGTTGGTATGCGCTTTCTCAGGATGTCTCGGGTCGGATGACTCTGCAAACAATTCAACAAATAACTCAACGAACAATTCAACAAATAATACAACTTATGATCCTGTTGCAGTGATAACGGTGTCAAAAGAAGGACTGGCCATCGGTGCTAACGAGAAAATCCAGATTTCTCTGCCGACGGCATCCCGTCTCGGTTACAGGTGGGAGGCCGCAAATGTCAGCGGTCTGAACATCACGAGTGAATTTGAGGGGAACCCCGCTTCGGCCGAAAACGCCAGTGCGAATACGATCTTCACGATTACGGCTGACAAAGAAGGTTCTTACAATTTCACGGCTCTTTACAAACACATCAGCAGCGACACGCCGACTTACACCGTGACACAAAAATTAGATTATGCCGCCCCTGTCGATAAGATTTCGGAAACCCCGAATATGATATTGGCTTACGAAGGCGTCCCGACACCGAAGGCCGGCGGCGTTATTGAAATCAAAACACGCGGCAATCCGACAACCGGTTACACTTGGACAGCTCTCATGTCCGAGAACGGAATGCTTAAACTCCTTGATTCAAAATATGTTGAAGATGAACATGAAGAAGATATGGCCGGCGTCGGCGGTACATACATCTGGTATGTGACTTCAGACGTTGCAGGAACATACATGTTTGACGCTGCAGAATCCAGAGGGTCGGAGGAACCGATAACGAAATTCTACTTTAACATCACATTTGTCTAAATGCGTGGTTTCAATTTTCCGTTCGTCGTTTTCAGAATCAACAGATTGAAAACCGCTTCTGAGGAAGGAAAGCGGTTTTCATGTTTTTTTAAAAAAGCGGAGATTGCGTTTTTATTAATGAGTTGTGTTCAGTATTGTATGAATAAAAAAGCCGTTTAGAGGCTTAACCGGCTTTTTTATCGGTATACGGCACTGAAACACTTATTTTAGAGATCGAGTGTTATATGACACAAATTTGTCGTTTGATTTTATCAAAGACAATCTCGATTATTTTTTCATATGGGAGTCGTGTGCCCTGTTTGAAGAGGGACTGTTTTTGTTGGTCTGGGTTTTGTTTGCATCAGCAGCGGATTTGTTTTGAGCAGCGTTGTTCTGAGCTGCGGTGGTTTTTCCGGCAGTTGCTTTTGTTTCGATGCGTGTTTTGTCTTGTTCATTGTAGACATGCGGTCTTTTTTGTTCGTTATTCTGCATGTTCTTATTTTGATTCTCTGTGTTTTGCATTTTTTTATCCTCCTGGATAATTTTTTTTCTTGAATTCCATGGGGATGGAGAATTCAAGGAATATTATATTCGTTTTATTATATAAAAATGTATTTATTTTAATTGTGCTTATTTTAATGGGCTAAATGCTGCCGTCACTCGGTATTGATTTCATTGCACTGTAAAGCCTGCAGTCATAATAAAAACGAATAATATATTGTCCGGTGTCAAAATCATTCAAAAAAGAAGTTTCGTGTCTTCGATAAATTAAAAGATGAGATGGTCCGGTACATCTCATCTTTTATGAATTAATTCTGTTTGCGTTTGGTTTCAAAAGTTTCTTTTTCACTTTTGACGCCGGCATGCGGGTTTTCTTCATCCGGAACCGGTCTGCCGAGGTCTGACGGCTTGCTTTCTGTTTTTAAATCCCGATTTTTTTGATCGGCGGAGCCGGTTTTCCCTGACGGTGACATGTTGCCATTCTTCATATCGGATTTTTGGACCCGAGAGCCGGAAGGAGAGTGATTTGAAACGCCGTTGCCGGAGCGATCGGAATTGTTTTCAAAGCGGTTGCGGCCCGTTAAATTTGTCTGCGTTTCATCAATGCCGCGGTTTTGAACGGTTTTCGACGTGTCGTATTTATCATGTTTTACCGAATCAATCGTTGGTTTTTCTTCGTTTTTGTTTTCTTTTGTAGTGTGATGACAGTTATCCATTTTTTCACCTTTTTTTGTAATTCTGAGAATTACGGATAATATATTCATCAAATTTATATAAATAAATATTTATTATTTTTTAAATATATCATTTGCTTGAAAATGTGTTGGAAAATGAAGTACATCTGTCCGCATTTTTTTGTTCTGTTTTTCAAATATGCCCTCTCACATTATAAAAACCAAAATTTATATATTGTGAACTCTTGAAATAGATAGGTTTTAAGAATTCGAATTTTTTGGTTTTTCATTACTGTATAGTCGTTATCAATTTGAAAAACACGGTGTGATTACAATTGGATCCGTTTTATTTTATTGCGCTTATCGTTTTATTGCCCTTTGTCATGACGCTCGCCGTGCCGTTTGCTTATAAATTCATGAAAGAAAAAGTCGGATGGTTCGCAGCTGCAATTGCCGCAGTCTGCTTTCTTCTGATTGCTTCCATGGTCCCGTCAATCATGGACGGAAATAATCTTGCGGGCGCAGTGTCGTGGATTCCGAGTCTTTCGGTCAATCTGGCGTTTTACGCCGACGGCCTTGCCGTTTTACTCGGTCTCATCGTCTCGTTTATCGGTATACTGATTTTGTCGTATTCCAACAAATATCTCTCCAAAGATGAAGATTTGGTTCGTTACTATCAATATCTTCTCATTTTTATGGGCTCCATGTTCGGTGTCGCTTTTTCCGACAACCTGATTCAGCTCTTCATTTTCTGGGAACTCACAAGTATCAGTTCATTCATGCTGATCGGTTATTACAGAAAAACCAAAGAATCTATTTACGGCGCGACTAAAGCGCTTTTAATCACGGGCGGTGCCGGCCTTTTCATGTTTGTCGGCTTCATGTGCCTTTTTGCAATTACCGGCACATACGGCATTTCCGAAATGCTGACCAATCCCGAAATGCTGGCATCGATTAAAGCCAGTCCGCTTTTCACCGTCACATTAGTTCTCATTCTCATCGGCGCGCTGGCTAAATCCGCACAGGGTCCGTTCTTTATTTGGCTGCCCAACGCCATGGAAGCTCCGACACCTGTCAGCGCTTTCCTTCACTCGGCAACAATGGTGAAAGCCGGTATCTTTTTGGTGGCACGTCTTCATCCGATGTTTTCAGGAACGACGGATTGGCTCGTACTGGTTGCCGGCCTCGGATTGATTACAATGATCGGCGCCGGTTTTTTGGCGCTCAAACAAACCGATCTCAAAGCGATTCTTGCTTTCTCGACGATCAGTCAGCTGGCTTACCTCATGACAATGTTCGGCTTCACGACTTACGCCGAACCCGGTATCGGTGTGTCTGCAGCCGTTTTCCATCTGCTTAATCACGCCACCTTTAAAGCGTGTCTTTTCCTGCTGGTCGGTATTATCGCCCACGAACTGCACACCCGCGATATCCGTAAAATGGGCGGGCTGCGGAAAGAAATGCCGATAACATTCATTCTCATGGTGATTGCCGCGGCAGCGATGGCAGGCATCCCGCCGCTCAACGGTTATTTGAGCAAAGAGCTCTTCTACGAATCTTCCGTTCACATGGCGGAAGCCCTCGGCGGCGGATTGTTCTACCTGATTCCCGCGCTTGCGGTCATCGGCGGTGTTTTGACATTCGCTTATTCGTTCCGGCTGATTCTCAAGATTTTCACGGGAAAAAGAACGGAAGACTCGGATGTGCCCAAACATGTCCATGATCCGTCTTGGGTCATGCTCGCGCCGCCGGCGATTCTGGCTGTTTTAATCGTTGTCATCGGCCTCGTCCCGACACCGTTTGTCGAGGCATTGGTTCAGCCCGCGATTAACGCGATCCTGCCGGGCGCCGAACATCTTCACGTGGCATTGTGGCACGGCATCACGCCTGCGTTCATCATGACTGTTATTACATTCGCACTGGGTATTCTGCTTTACACGCAGTATGACAGAATCGCGGCGTGGCAGGTTCGTTTCAATGAAAAGCATCCCAAAATCAGTTTGAATTATATCTACAACACAATGGTGGACAATGCTTTCCGGTTCGGCTCCACATTCGGCAGGATGCTTCAGAAAGGATCGCCGCGCCGTTATGTCGGAATTATGCTGGCGTTTATTATTTTCATGGTTGCCATTCCGCTCGGATTTGCATTAGTGACGGGACAGCCCATTTTCTCAAAAGATCTCATCTTTAAGCTGGCGTTGTCTGAAATGATTCTCTTCGTGCTTATCGTACTGGCGGCATGGGGCGCTTCGGTTCTGCCGAGATATGTTCCGATGATCTTGGCGTCCTCGGCACTCGGTTTTTTCGTGGCTTTGCTGTATGCTTACCTCAAGGCCCCCGACTTGGCAATGACCCAACTTTGTGTTGAAACACTTTCAACCATTATGTTCCTGTTAGTGATTATGAAGCTCCGGACAAAAGAAGCCATCCGTCCCGAGACGAACCGACACCGGCTTCGAAACGCCGTTGTTGCGCTTTGTGCCGCAGCTGCCCTTTTCTTTATTCTGATGGGCGCGGATTTGTTCCCGGCGTTCGAGTCCTTCTCCCACTACTTCATGGACAAAGGCATTGAACTCACCGGCGGCAAAAACATTGTCAACGTGATTGTGGTCGATTTCAGAGGATATGATACGATCGGCGAAATCTCCGTTTTATCAATCGCTGCACTCGCAATTTACAATTTGATTCACAGCCGCAAAAAGAAAGAAGGGGCTGCTGCCGATTCCGGCAACGCTCCGACACCCGTCCCGGGCAATTTCGTTCCGAGCTGCCCGATTCCGGGCGCGCCTGTCGGCGGCAATCAGGTTTTGGGACATGTTCCCTGTGAAGAAGTGACCGTTCATCACGACGGCGATAAGCCGACGGTGGTGGTTGAAGAAGATTCTGTCAACCGTCACTTGGATAAAGGCTTTTCAAACACCATCCGGGAGGAGAAAAAATGAGTACGGTTATCGTTAAAACAATGGCCAGAGCAGTTCTGATTGTCGCAATCCTCTTCTCGATTTATTTGCTGCTGAACGGTGCGAACGTTCCGGGAGGCGGTTTCGTCGGCGGTGTTTTGTTCGTTTGCGCTATCGCGCTGGTGTATGTCGCTTACGGTATGAAGTATATTAACAACCGCTTGAAGCCGGATTATTTATCATGGATTGCTTACGGTCTGCTTTTTGCTTCCATCACTGCCGTTGCGCCGATGATTGTGAATCACAATTACTTCAGAAGCGCATTCACGCACTACACCTTGGAAATTTTCGGCATTCATATCGGCGAAATTGAACTTCTGTCATCCATGTTCTTTGATATCGGTGTTTATTTCACGGTTATCGGCGCTTTGCTTTTCATATTGACAAACATTTCGTCGGACCGCATTCAGGAACCGGAAGAGCCGGCCCCTGACAAAGCCGATTTACTCGGCGGGGCCGATGAATACAGTTTAAAACCCAAAGCGCCCGTTAAAACGGAGAACACCGCGGAGGAATCCAAATGACCGAAGTATTTACCGCGCTGACGATTTCATTGGTTTTCGGCATCGGCATTTATATGATTCTCCGCCGCGACATTATGAAAATCGCTGTCGGTTTCAGTTTAATCAGCCACGCGATCAATTTAACAATCGTGACATCCGGCATCTTTTCGGGAACGCTTGTCCCGATTCTGACGGAAACAATCAACGAACACGCCGGCTTCATCTTTACGGACGATTTCGCGAACGGCATACTTGCGCCGATCATAACCGGATTTACGGAAAACAATTCATTCGTTGATCCGCTGACGCAGGCACTCGTGCTGACGGCAATCGTTATCAGTTTCGCCACGACGGCGATTCTGCTGACGCTGGCGTACCGCATCAGCGAAGAGTACGGGACAACCGATGTGGATGAACTCAGGAGGCTTCAAGGATGATTTCTATACTTTCATGGCTGGAGGCTTTTGTTCTCAACAATATTGTCATGCTGCCGATTGCAATCGGTTTGTTCATGGCACCGGTGATGCTTTTCCTCCGGAAGAAACCCCAAGCGCAGAAGCTGACGGCAATCATTGTTTCCGTTCTTCTGCTTGTCATCGCGATGATTTTATTTTGGCTCGTTTACCAGGACGGTATTCAAGTTTACGACATCGGCGAATTCGGGAAATACGGTATCGTTTTAGTCGGCGACATGCTTTCGGCATTGCTCGTTTTACTGACGGCGTTTATCGGACTGTTTGTCCTGATTTACTCCTTTGATTATATTGAAAAGAAGTCTCTTTCCGCCAGCTACTATCCGCTTTATTTCCTGATGCTGGCCGGTATTTTCGGTATTTTCTTAACAGGCGATTTGTTTAACCTTTTCGTCTTCTTTGAAATCATGTTCCTGTCGTCGACAGGATTAATCATGGCAAATGAAGCTCTCAGCGTCACGGATTCGGCCCACAAGCTGGAAGCGACGTACAAATACATGGCACTCGGCATGCTCGGTTCATTCATGATGCTGGTTGCAATCGTGACGATTTATGCTTCCGTCGGTTCTTTGAACATGGCTGACTTGGCTGCGAAGATTCAGATCATTGCAGAAACCGGACCGATTCCATGGGTGATTATCGGCGCAGCACTTCTCTTCATTGTCGTTTTCGGCAACAAGGCAGCGCTTGTTCCGCTTCACTTCTGGCTGCCGGATGTCCATCCGACAGCGCCGACACCGATTTCGGCGATGCTCAGCGGTATCTTGATCAAGGTCGGCGCTTACTGTATGCTGCGTGTTCTGTTCCTGATCCTGTATCCGACAAAAGAGTTTTTCCTACCGATTCTGATGTTCTTTGCGCTGCTGACGATTGCCGTCGGCGCCATTTCGGCGATGGGGCAGACGGATTTGAAACGCGTTTTGGCTTACTCAAGTGTGTCGCAGATCGGTTACGTTCTTCTCGGCCTGTCGCTCGGGACAACCGCAGCGATTGCCGCAGCTGTCATGTATCTTGTCAACCACGCGCTTGCCAAATCGATGCTTTTCCTGACCGCGGGCGGCATCATTCATGAAACGCATACCCGGGACTTAAGAAAAATGGGCGGATTGATTACGATTCTGCCTCTCTTTGCGATGGCATTCCTGATCGGCGCCATGTCGATCGCCGGTTTCCCTCCGATGGGCGGTTTCATTTCAAAGTTCGCTTTGTTCCAATCCGCCGTCAGCGGTGAATTTTGGCTGCCGCTTCTCATCGCTTTGTTAATGGCGGTCGTGACCATTTTCTACATGTTCAGAACGTGGATTGCAATTTTCTGGGGCGAAAACAAGGGAAGCCTGAAAGAAACGGAAGCCGGATTTCCCGACGTTCCGATTCCGAATGTCGGTGAGCCGGCGAAGAAACACAAGATTTCCTTTGAAATCGCTTTGCCGATTGTCGCGTTATGCGCCGCTGTCATTATTTTAGGCGTTTATCCCGAACCGCTTTACGAAATTTCAAACATAATCGCAACACAAATTCTTGATCCGACGGAGTATATTACAACCGTTCTTGGAGGTGCTCCGAGATGATTCGAATAATGAAATACACCATTTACCTGTTGCTCGGCGTTGTGTGGATTTTCCTCAGCGGGAGCTTTACCATCGGCAATTACCTGCTCGGTGTTTTTTTCTCGATACTGATTCTTTATCCGTTCCGAGATATGTTTTCGTTTACGGATTCCACAGGGGACATGCTCCGCAAGATTCCGAAGAAAATCAAATATATCTATGTTCTCTTCCGTGAGATTCTCAAAGCGAACATTTTCATGGCTTATAAAATCCTGCAGCCGAAACTGAATATTCGCCCGGGAATCATCGCGTATCCGTTTACAACATCGCGCAGCATTTCAACAACGATGCTTGCGAACACCATTTCGCTGACGCCCGGAACGCTGATTATGGACGTCCACGTCAAAAACAAAACGCTGAAAGGGCCGGGCATATTCTATGTCCACTCCATTTATGTCGAAAGCCCGAAAGAAGTGCGTGACTCGATCCGTGAAGATTTGGAAGAAGTCGTTTTGGAGGCATTCGAATGATCGAATTCGGACTTGTCACAAGTATCGCGCTTGTTGTTGCAACCTGCGCTTTATTTTTGGCCATCTACCGTCTGTTTGTCGGCCCGACCATCATGGACAGGGTCGCCTCTCTTGATGCCATCGGCAACACGCTCGTCGTGATTTTTGCGATTTATGCCTTCTCCCAGCAGTCGACATTCTTAATAGACATCGCTATTTTGCTGGCACTGATTTCATTTATCGGTACTTTGGCGTTGTCCAAATACATTGACAAAGGCGAGGTGTTCTGATTGGAATTTCTGGCAAGCATTGATTTTACAACCGTCCGCCTTTACCTCAGCTACGCCTGTCTTTTGTTCGGTGTATTTGACGTTCTGGTCGGAATGATCGGTCTCATCCGCCTTCCCGATATTTACAACAGGCTGCACGCCACAACAAAAATCGCGACAACCGGCGCATTTTTTGTTTTGCTCAGCATTTTGATTCAGGACGGGCTCACGGCATTCGGTCTCAAAGCTATTGCGATCGCGATTTTCCTTTTGATGACCGCGCCGGTTGCCGGACATGTGATGGGCCGCGCCGCTTACAACATCAACATTCCGCCGTGCGACCAAACGCTCTTTGACGCTTACTGCGGCAAACGCCAAGGCGATTACTGCGACGATTATGACTTCCACGAAGGTTCTTACGTCTTTTTGGATATTGAAAGAAGAGAAAAGGACCGCATCCAGTCCGATCATTATGAAGAACACCTGACGGGACAATTCGTGGATGAGTTATCCGTTTTAGCGCATGATGTCGTAGACCACACGCCCGACACCTTCGTCGAAACCGAAAACCACGATGAGGAAGAATTGATCACCGGATCGGAATCCGTTGAGAAATCAGCGCCGGTTTTCGAAAAATTCGAAGAGCGTGAAGAAGATCAAAACAGCGGTTCTGATGTTTCCGATGCGGAAATTCCGGTATCGGAAGAACAAGAGGCTGAAGTCGAAAAAAAGCCTGAACTGGCTGAAAACATGACACCGGCTGAAGTTCAGGAAAAAATTGATGAAAAGAAAGACGAATAATAATTCGTTTTCTTTTTGTTATTTTTTATTTCTTTTTTTGTTTTAGTGTTTCTCCGGTTCTGTGCTGTTTTTTCGGTTTATTAAGAAATTGAAAATTTCAATTAATTTTTCATACGAAATCAAAACCTTCTTATACCTGTTGTTACGTTTATGAAATATCGTAACACAAAAATAACCTTTTTGTATTGTTATGATTCCTCTACTCACCTCCTTCAATCATATTATAAACACGCTGCGGAAAGCAAACAACTGCTTTCCGTCTAAAAACGTGTTTGTTTTGCAGTTCATTTACAGGGTTTTTCGGTTTATTCTCCGCATCAGTTTGCGGAAATATAAATTGAAAACGGTTGGGAGACCTATATTATGTTTAAGAAAATAACACTGATCGGTTTATTAGCTTTCTTGGTTTTGCTTTTTGCAGCGGCTCCGGCATCTGCTCACAATGCGGCTTTGGTCGTCGGTAACAATGTCACCGACGCAATGGACGCGGATTACAACGATTATCTCATTAAAGAAGGGACCACTCTTCCGATTCTTTTGATTCACGGCCACGGTTTTGAATACGATTTCGGCAACATTTCAACCACCGTGAACGTCACAATTGTCGCGCCTGACGGCACAAAAAGAAATGTCACAACTCAATCTGCGTCACAAGAAGTTGACAAGATTCTGAGCGGCGAAAAAGACACCGTGACCTATCAAAAAATTAACTACACCTTCACTCAAAGCGGTACATACTTCCTTTATGCCACACTACCCGGTGAAACAACCGAAGTGGCAAAGCTGGCAATCTTTGTCGGTGAAGGAACATGGGATGACTGGAACAAACAGTTCGGTCTGCCGCTTGAATTCACCATGTATACGCGTATGAGCGGTTTGGCTGAAGGTGAAACTGTTTACGGAAAACTGGTCTATGCAAACGGCACGGGTGCCGAGAATGTGAAATATTATGCCGAACCCGTCAAAACAGCAGCTGAAGCAAAAGAGCTTCACGATATGCTTGTTTCAGATTATGCAACCGGCGAAAGCATTTATTTGATTTATTCCAAACGTGCGATGACGGATGAGTCCGGAAGATTTGTTTCCTCAATCCCCGAACAAGGCGTCTGGTCATTCGTCGCCTCCGCTGAGGTCAACGGCACACCCTATAAAGCAACTTACACTTTCCCCGTTCTGCCCCAGTTCTACGGGACAGCCGATGAGCAGCCGCCCGCAGGCACAGACAACGAAACGCCCGGATTCGGCGTTGTTCTCGCCGTTTTGGCTATTGTCGGGGTCGGCGCCGTTATGTTTATCCGCAGAAAATAATTCTGCGGTTAAATTTTAAAAACGTTAATCCTATCCCCTTTGATTGATTCAGGTTTTTCTTGGATTAATTTCTTTTTTTCAATCACGTATCACCCTGAATTTTAAAAGCATGTCTGCTGTTTGAAAAAAACAGCGAAAAAAAGAAGTGTTTGAATAAATCAAAACACAATAAGCTTCAATGAAGCCTTATTTTAAATTTTAAATTAAAGAATTACTCGACAACGGTTGCAAATGCGTATTTGGGAAGAACTCTTGTAATTTTAACTGTCACTTCTTCACCGGCAACTGTGTCGGGGACAAAGATGACGTAACCTTCGACGCGGGCAATTCCGTCGCCTTTCTGAGCAACATCTTCGATTTTAACATCGTATGTCTTGCCTTCGGAGACCGGTGCGGTGACATTTTCGTTGCTGTTTTTAAACATTGAATTTTTAAACATTTTAATTACCTTTAATTTTTTTGCCGGCACTTTTGGAAAGTGTCAACTTTTGGAAAAACTAATTTAAAAGAACCGAACCGTTTGTCGTTATTGCAAAGCAAAAGAGTAAGTCAGAATCTTAATAAATTAATTCTTTGAAAGAAGCAGGACATGTTATAAATACGTTCCGAAAAAACAAAACAAAAACAAGAGGCATTATCTCTCAAAAATGTTTTTTCGGGAGAATTCGTTTTTGAAAACCGTACCGTTTTTCAAATCTTTCAAATTCGCCGCCGAAAGCGGCAGTCGGCGAAATGTTTATATAAGGTCAAACGGATTTAGAGTATTCATTTTCAAGGCAAACCCGCAATCAGGCCGTTTGCTCTTGAAAGGGTGATTTCAAGCGTGGGCCCGTGGCTTAGTCAGGCAGAGCGGCGGACTCTTAATCCGTAGGTCGGGGGTTCAAATCCCTTCGGGCCCGCTCGAACTTTTTTAAAAAAGTCAATCAAACAGCCGTGCGTTTATTCGTCCCGGCCCCACAAATGTTTTCTCACTTGGATATTCCCTGCCGGCGTAAATGTGATGCCTTCTCTTTCCAATACGGCTCTCTGAAGCTCCCGGCTGCCGAAAACATATTCCGGTGAAAGTCTGCCGAGGCTGTTGACGACACGGTGGGCGGGCAGGCCCGGCGGTGCCGTCCGCATCGCATATCCGACCTGCCGTGCCGTCAGCCCTCCGATCATCATGGCAATCTGTCCGTAAGTAGCTACTTTGCCTTCCGGAATCATTGAAACGATTTTGTAGACTTCTTGATATTTCTTTTGAAAATCTTTTTTCTTTTCAGGCATGACTCTTCACCGAAATTAAAGAATGTAAAACACCAGCAGGAAATCGACAAAAATAGCTATGACGCCGGCCGTAATATTCAAAAACATATTTGCTGCCAGCGGGAAATATTTTTTCTGTTCCAAATAAATCAAATTATTGTAAGAAAATGTAGAAAACGTTGTGAACGACCCGAAAACGCCGGTATTGAAAAAGAAAGTGAACAGCTCAATGTGCTCGAAAATGTCTCCTTCCCATGAACTCATTTCTTTGGAAACGTAAAGCGTCGTAAAGGCCAAAAGAAACGTTCCGATCGCATTAACAATCAAAACACCGGCCGGAAATGTCGTGTATTTTTTAACCCATTCAACGACGACGAAGCGGATAAAAGCGCCGGCTGCACCGCCGAGTCCCGCAAAAAGAACATACAAAACCGCCGTTTCAGACGCAACCATCTCAAGCAACTCCTTTTGAATTGTCACCTTTCACGTATTCGTCGTTGGTGTCGGAATCTTCGGTGTGATATTCGTGTTTTCCCTGTCCCGGCTTAAACCATTTTTCGGCAGCATATTTTCCGATTGCTGCAGCCACCACGCCTAAAAACGCGACAATGGTCACATAAATCGAAAACTGAATCACGAAATCCCATGTAAAGCTCGGGACGACATCCGGGTCCATTATAGGTCCCGACGGGACGATTAACAGGAACGGGCTGAGCATGAAATAGGAAAAAGTCGTGAATCCGCCCAAAAAACCGGTTCCTATGAACAGGCGTTTGCTGAGTTTCAGTTTGCCGGTCTGTCCGAGTTCTTCATTTTTAATGGACGGGAGAAACATGAAAAATCCGACAAAAAAGCTGCCGATGATATTGACAATCACATCGGCACCCATGGTGGGGATGAGAATAAAAATCAGAGCTCTGGCAGCGGTTCCTAAAAAACCGCCCATCATTACGGAAAAAACGGCAGATCCTGAAAGAAAATCAAATGTTTCCGAATTTGATTTTTTTGAACCGGATTTGTTTTCTTTTTGTTCCGTTTCTGCCATTTTCATCCTCTCCGTTTCGAAAGGCTGTCTTTTTAAAGCTTTTCTGTTGACGGGACGGTTGTTAATTTCGAGAATTTGACGCCGTTGAGTGAAATAATTTTTTCGGCAAGCGATTTGATGTCGCATCCGTCCCCGTCCAAAACAATGACTTCCAGACAGTTGTCGTGGTCCAAATGAATGTGAATGGATGTCTTGATAATGGCGGAATGTTCATGCTGGATTTCGGCCATCATGTTGGAAAGGCCGCGCTTGGTGTGATCGTAAACCAATGAAATGGTTCCGATGCGGCGTCCTTTGATGTCGTTCATCCATTCGTAATGGTTGATATAGCTGCGGATCGCGTCACGGATGCCTTCCGACCGCGAAGAATAACCTCTTTCTTCGATGATATTATCGAATTTCGTCAAAAGATTATCGGGAAGCGAAACACCGATTCTCATCAGTTCTTTTTCAGAGACTTTTTTATCGTCAATCATAATATTTCCGCCGCACAAGTTCATACGGATTAAATATTTCTTTTAAATTTTATAAATCATAGTAAATTGTTTTTTAATTCGGAAAAAAAGCTCTTTTCATGAAACCAATTCATTTGCAGGAATCTGATTCATAAAAAAAGATAATTTTCAATCATATGATTAAATCATATTTTCATTGAATATATTTAACACTGTTTATCCCATAATTTTATTTGTTTTATCGGATTGGTGTGATTTTGATACTTTTCGTTTATCTTCTTTTACTTTAGGATTCACAAGAAATTAATGAAATGAACGCTTCATCTTTATCTGATAAATCAAAGGAGTACCAATAATGCCTGTATCCTCTCTTCAAATCGGTGACAAAGCACCAGACTTTTGTCTGCCGGATCAAAATTCCGAAAAGGTTTGTTTAAAAGATTTCAAAGGAAAAAATGTCGTTCTTTATTTCTATCCCAGAGACAATACGGCTGGTTGCAAACAGGAAGCCGTTGATTTTACGTCGCTGAAAAATGAGTTTGAAAAGAACGGCGCCGTTATTCTCGGCGTCAGCAAAGACAGTGTTGCTTCCCATCAAAAATTTATTGAAAAAGCGGATTTAACAATTACGCTTTTGGCGGATCCGGAGCTCAAAGTTATTCAGGCTTTTGATGTCTGGCAGCTGAAAAAATTCATGGGTAAAGAAAATATGGGCACTGTCAGAACGACTTTTTTGATCGATTCGGGCGGCAATATCATACAAATCTGGAATAATGTCCGTGTAAAAGGACACGCTGAAGCGGTTCTGGAGGAGCTGAAGAAAAACGTATGAGCGGTGCTCAATATTTTATTTGTCTTTTCTGAAATCAGAAATGATATTTTTTTCAATGAGAAAAAGAAAAAAGTAAAAATGAATCTTAAATTCATTTTACTTGCGGTGGCTGAAGAAATGATAAGCGATGTACGCCATTAAAACGGCAACAATACCGTAAGCAACGTACTTTTCGTCCTTGGACATTTTTCTGCCTTTGGATTTTTTCTTTTCTTTTTTGCTTTCTTTTCTTTCCTTTTTACCGTCTCTGTAAGCTTTGAGTAAGTCCGCGTAATGCATTTCTTTTTCCTTCAAAACTTTCTTTCCGTTGCTGATTTTTTCTTCAAGGATTTCATTGATTTCGTCCAGGTCAATGTCGATGTCAATTTCTTCCCATTCTTCCTCGGCGTTTACCGGAATGGAACGTGTTGTATTTTCCTTTGAAGCAGCTGTTGATTTTGCGGTTGAGCCCGATGCGGATCGGGTTGCCGTTGTTTTGGGTGCGGGTTTTTTGGGCGCTGTTTTCGGAGCAGCCGCAGTTTTTGTTGCGGTTGTTTTGGAGGCAGCGGTTGACCGGGTTGCTGCAGTTTTAGAGACAGGTTTTTTGGCAGCTGTTGTTTTGGGAGCTGTTGATTTTGCTGCTGAAGCTGCCGGTTTCTTAGCAGCTGTTGTCTTTGTCGCTGTCGGTTTTGTTGCCGATGCTGCCGGCTTTCTTGCCGGTGTTGTTCTTGCTGCGGTCGTTTTAGATGCTGCAGCGGTTGATTTTGCAGCGGGTTTCTTAGCGGCCGCTGTCTTCGTTGTTGCCGGTTTTGCGGCAGATGCTGCCGGCTTTCTTACCGGCGTTGTTTTGGATGCTGCGGCGGTTGATTTTACAGCCGGGGTTTTTGCTGCTGTTGTCTTTGCCGGAGTTGTTTTCGGCGGTGTTTTTACTGCAGGTCTTGCAGCGGGCGCCGCAGATTTCGGGGCGGTTTCGGTCTTCATTTCAGACGGAATAACAGGTTTAGATGTTGATTTTGATGCATCGCGGACAGATCCGGATGTTGTCATCTGAGTGGGTGTATCAGCCATAACTTTACCTTCTGTGTTTAATTTATTTTTGTTTTTTAAGTTTAATTTTTTTAATAAATGAATTTATAACCCCGATAATTTAATATCAACTATTTTTATATAAGCCTTCTTTTTAGTCAATTTACCAAGCACCGCCACCTCCGC
>CAYUQC010000047.1:0-15348 GCA_964446755.1 uncultured Methanosarcinales archaeon | reverse complement strand
ATAAATTTATCTGTGAAAGAAATAAAAATGATTTATATAATATATATGAAATAAAAATTATTTCAAAACAAGCGCCTGCAAAACAACAGGAATCAAAATCTTAAGGGTCCTAAAATAAAATTCTATTTTTCATTCATTGTTTATTTTTCGTCAAAAACATCCGAAAAATGACCGTTATTATATCGGAACTCGGGTAATGAACTTATTTTCACGAAATATTTTTAAGATAAAGCACTGTTTGTTCCACACCTTATATTAAAACCATTTTTGAATTATCATTTTAAATTTTAATCAGTCGAGTTGAGGGTTATAATGCTTCAGGAAATACCGGAGAAATATGAAACCAGAAAGGTTGAAGAGCAAGTCAACCGTTTTTGGAATGAAACTGACGCGTATCATAAAACGCGTGAAGGACGCAAAAACGGAAAGAAATTCTTTTTTGTCGACGGTCCGCCGTATACAACGGGACAGATTCACATGGGGACCGCCTGGAATAAAGTCATTAAAGACTCGATTTTAAGATACAGGTCGATGAACGGCGATGCCGTCACCGACACGCCCGGCTGGGACATGCATGGTCTCCCGATTGAAGTGAAAGTGGAAGAAAAGCTCGGTTTCCGGAACAAAAAAGACATCGAAACATTTGGCGTCGGTAATTTTATTCAGGAATGCAAAACATTCGCCATTGAAAAGAAAGGTGACATGACCGACCAGTTCAAAGCGCTCGGTATCTGGATGGACTGGGACAATCCCTACATGACGCTGAAAGATGAATACATTGAAGCTGCCTGGTGGGTGATTCAAAAAGCATATGAAAAAGGCCTTTTGGAAGAAGGAAAACGTGTCGTTAACTGGTGTCCGCGCTGTGAAACTGCAATCGCAGATTCCGAAGTCGAATACATGGACCGCGATGACGCTTCGATTTATGTTAAATTCCCCGTCAAAGGCGAACAGGACTTTTATGTTGTCATTTGGACGACAACCCCCTGGACAATTCCGTCTAACGTTGCCGCGGCTGTACATCCCGACGCCGAATATGTCATCGTGAAAGCGGTTCGAGAAGACGGGAAAGTCGAGCGGCTGCTTCTCGGCAAAGAATCCGTCCCGCTTATTATGAAAAGAGGGAAATACACTTCTCATGAGATTCTTGAAACCAAAAAGGGATCCGAATTTCAGGGACTTGAATACACAGCGCCGCTTGCTGCGGAAGTTCCTGCACAGGCTGAAATGGCACATGCTGTTTATCCCGCAGACTATGTGTCTCTGGATAATACGGGTATTGTCCACATTGCGCCCGGACACGGATTGGACGACTTTAATGTCGGAACCAAATTCGGTTTACCGATTTTCTGTCCCGTCGGGCCGAACGGCACTTACACAAAAGAAGCCGGAAAATATGCCGGCATGAACATCCGTGACGCCAATGACATCATTATTGAAGATTTGAAAAGCAAAGATCTGCTTTTGTCCCAGGGAAAGATCACGCACAGATACGGCCACTGCTGGCGCTGTAAGACCGCAATCATCTATCTGGCAACCGAACAGTGGTTCCTGGACGTTGTCCGGATTAAAGATGAAATGCTCAATGCGATTGATAATGATATTGAATGGACACCCGATTGGGCCGGTTCCGCCCGTTTCAGAGACTGGGTGGCCGACGCCCGCGATTGGTGTATTTCCCGCCAGCGTTATTGGGGCATTCCCGTTCCGATTTGGACCTGCCCGGACTGTAAAAAGCGTGCCGTGTTCGGTACAAAGAAAGAACTGATTACAAAAGCGCAGCTGACGGGAGACATTGAACTTCACCGCCCGTACGTTGACGAAGTCACGCTTGAGTGTGCATGCGGCGGCAAAATGATCCGTACCAAAGATGTTTTTGACGTTTGGTTTGACTCGGCTGTGGCTTCTTTTGCAACACTCGGATTCCCGGGACGAACGGATTTGTTTGAAGAAATGTGGCCGGCGGATTTCATTACGGAAGGACACGACCAGACCCGCGGTTGGTTCTACTCCCAGCTCGGCGCCTCTGTCGCTGCTTTCGGTAAGACGCCTTACAAAAGCGTACTCATGCACGGCTTCACCATGGACAAAGACGGTAAAAAGATGTCAAAAAGTCTCGGAAACGTTGTGACGCCCGATGAAGTGATTGAAAAATACGGCGCCGACGTTCTGCGCGCTTATTCACTCTCTTCCAGCGCACCGTGGGACGATTTGAAATTCGTTTGGGATGACGTGGCCACCGTTAACCGGACAATCAACATTCTCTGGAATGTTTACAAATTTCCGCTGCCTTACATGATTCTGGACAACTTCAATCCGCCGGAACATCCGGCAGAATCATTGACCGGCAGTATGCGCGAAGAAGACAAATGGATTCTTTCCCGCCTGCAGTCCACGGTTGCCGAAGTCACCGCAGCCATGGATGAGAAAATGCTTCATAAAGCTCTTCGCGGTTTGTTTAACTTTATTCTGGAAGATCTTTCCCGCTGGTACATCCAGCTCATCCGCCCGAGAACATGGACGGAAGCAAACGACCCCGACAAATTGGCGGTTTATGCAACACTTTACGAAACATATGTGACGCTGGCTAAGCTCGCGGCGCCGTTTATGCCGTACCTGTCCGAAACCATGTATCAGAATTTGGTGAAAAATGTTGATGAAAATGCACCGCTTTCCGTTCATATGAATGACTGGCCGGCCGTTAAAGAAATCTTTGTCAACGCCGAACTGGAAGAACATATGGAAATCGTCCGAAATGTTGTTGAAGCGTCTTCCAATGCCCGCCAGAAAGCCGGACGCAAACTCAGATGGCCTATTTCAAGAATCGTTGTCGTCCCGACGGATGAAGCCGTTGCGGCCGCGCTGACGCATCTGAAAGATGTTTTGCTTGAACAGACCAACGCAAAAGACGTAGAAGTTTTACCTGTCGGTGATGTCTGGAAAGATTTGGATGTTCAGATGATGCCGAATCAAAGCATCCTCGGTCCCGCATTCAAGCAGGACGCCAAAAAGGTGGCAGACGCTTTAACGGAAGCCGGGGCAAAGTCTTTGAAAGAAGCGTTTGACCGTGTCGAAGAAATGGAGCTTTCGCTCGCGGACGGTACAACCGTAACGGTCACCGCCGAAATGGTCATCTTTGAAGAACTGATTCCGGAAGGAATTGCCGGAAGTGACTCCGACTGCGGTATGGTTTACGTAGATGCCAAACTGACCGAAGAATTGGAATCCGAAGGCTACACCAGAGAAGTCATCCGCAGAATCCAGGACATGAGAAAAGAATTGGATCTGGCGGTGGATGATCAGATCACTGCGGCCGTTTTGATTAAAGATCAGCATGTCTCGGATTTAATCAAAGGCATGACCGATTTGATTGCTTCGGAAGTCCGCGCCGGAGAAATCGTTCTCAATCCGGCTGCCGTTTCAGGCGGTTTGGTTAAAGAGTGGGATATCGAAGGCATTCAAATGACTATCGGCATTACCGGAAAGAAAGCATAACGCTTTCTTTTTTATTTCTTTTACGGCAGTTGATTTGTAATTAATACGTGCCGCAGCGCGCGTAAAATAAAAAAAAATTTAAAGTATTTCAAGAATGGATTTTCACTTTTGAAATCAGAAAAAAGACTTTCTTTTTGAAAAATCAAAAAAATGAAAAAGACAGTTATCGAAACTTTGTTTGTAAACCTTTCATGGAAAATGTTTTAAATTTTGTTTTACATTTCAATTGTATTATTAGTTTTCACAATTTTAATTATGTTTTTTGAATTTTTCAGGTAATTGAAAATTTAGTTGCATATGTGGGGGAAATTACGGTCATGTCAATGGAGCTGTCGCCGCTTATAACGGATTTAGCATTAATTTTAATTGCCGCGGGTGTTATTACGCTTATTTTTAAGCGTTTCAAACAGCCGCTTGTTTTGGGCTATATCGTTGCCGGGCTGCTGATCAGCGGATATTTGATCGGTTACCTGCCTGAAAGCATCGGGCAGTATATTCCGACAATATCAGATTCGGAGAATATTTCCATATGGGCAGATATCGGCGTTATTTTCCTCTTATTCGGTCTCGGTTTGGAATTCAGTTTCAAGAAACTGATGAAAGTCGGCGGCACGGCTTCCATTACCGCCATTACGGAAGTAATTTCCATGCTGATTATCGGTTTCGCCGTCGGTTATTTGATGGGCTGGAACCATATGGACAGTCTCTTTTTAGGATCAATGCTCGCGCTTTCGTCAACAACCATTATCATCAAAGCTTTTGAAGATTTAAAACTCAGAGGGCAGAAATTTACGAATGTCGTTTTCGGCGTTTTGATTGTTGAGGACTTGATTGCGATTTTAATGATGGTTTTGCTTCCGGCAATCGTTCTGGCACAGTCGTCTCTCGGAATTGAATTGGTGGAAAGTATCGCCAAAATGCTTTTCTTCTTAATTCTTTGGTTTGTTGCCGGCATTTATATTCTGCCGACCGTTTTCAAATATATTCGCAAATACATGAACGATGAAACGCTTTTGGTTGTCGGCATCGGCTTATGTCTCGGCATGGTTGTCCTGTCCGTCAAAACAGGATTTTCATCGGCTCTCGGCGCTTTTATTATGGGCTCGATTTTAGCGGAAACCATCGACGGTGAAAAAATCGAACATGTCACAAAACCGATCAAAGACTTATTCGGTGCCGTTTTCTTCGTTTCCGTCGGTATGATGCTGGATCCGCAGGTACTGATTGATTACGCCGGCCCGATTGTGATTATTACACTTGCGACAATTCTCGGCAAGGCGTTCTTCTCCAGTTTCGGTGTTTTGATTTCCGGCCAGAACCTTAAAGTGTCCATGCAATCCGGTTTCTCGCTTGCGCAGATCGGAGAATTCGCATTCATTATTGCTGCGCTCGGCCTCAGCCTGGGCGTGACGAGCGACTTCCTGTATCCGGTCGTCATTGCCGTTTCCGTGATTACGACATTCACGTCCCCGTACATGATTAAGTATTCCGACCGCGCTTATGAAGCATTTAATAAAATTTTGCCGTCCAGAGCCAGAGATTTCCTCAATAATTTCGGGTCGCGCAAAAACGCCATCAATAAAGACAACACGTGGAAAAAAGTTCTTAAGACAAATATTTTCGTAATCGTCATCTACGGCGTCATTTTGGCGGCAATCGCGCTATTATCGGTTACTTACATTTCCCCGTTCTTCCAGGAGAATATCGGCGGCTGGCAGGGTTCATTAATTTCCGTGTTCGTGACGCTGCTGGTGATGGCACCGTTTTTGAGCGCGCTGTTGATGAGTAAATTAAAAACGAAAAACTTTGAAACGCTTTGGAACGATCCGAATTTCAACAGCGGTTATTTGGTTTTCCTGAGATTTGCCCGCTTCGCGGTGGCAGCCATTCTTGTGGGTTATGTCATATTCATGGAATTTACCTCGCGGCTCGGTATGATTGCGATTTTTGTCCTGTTCGCAATCGCTTTTGCGCTGTGGTCGCAGACACTTCAGAAACAGTACACCAAATTCGAAAAACAGTTCATGCACAATCTCAATGAACGCAGTGAAAGCAAATTGAAAAAAGAAGCGGACGTTTCCGCACTTGAAAACGTGCACATGGATACCTTTGAAGTCGCGCCGGAATCCCCCGTTATCGGAAAAACACTAGCCGAACTCGGATTCCGCTCGAAATACGGCGTTAATATCGTTTCAATCATCAGAGGAGACCAGCGCTACAACATTCCCGGCGGCGGCATGCGTATTTACTCCTGGGATAAAATCATCGTTCTCGGAACCGACGAGCAGATGAACGCTTTCCGCGATGAGATTGAGAACCATTCGCTTGAGCCTGAAAAGAAAGAAGAGGATGAAGTGATCCTTCAGCAGTTCGTGGTCGAAGAAAGTTCACCGCTTCTCGGAAAACCGCTCTGCGACTGCGCAATCCGGGACAAATCCGAATGTCTTGTCGTCGGCGTGGAACGCGACGAAGAAACCATTATGAATCCGGACGGCAAATTTATTTTCCACGAGGGAGACGTCGTCTCCGTCGTCGGCGAAAAAGAGAAAGTCAGAGCGCTTTGCTGTGTGATTTTAGATTAATTTAAAAAAGAAAGAGACCGTCTTCGGCGGTCTCTGCATTTTTAATCTATTCTTTTTTTAATAACTTTAAATGGCCGAAGGCGTTGATTTTCCGGAAATATTCCGTTCAACCTGCCGGAACGTCTCGTCCAAATTGTCGCTGCTGAACTGACTGTTGTAAAGCATGGCGTAGAAACCGCCTTTTGCAATCAATTCATCATGATCGCCCTGCTCGATGATTTCTCCGTGATTGATCACTAAAATCAGATCGGCATTTTTAACGGTGGAAAGGCGGTGTGCAATCACGAAACTTGTTCTGCCCTCCATGAGCGTTGTCATGGCATCCTTAATATGAACCTCCGTGAGCGTGTCAACGTTGCTCGTCGCCTCGTCCAGAAGCAAAATAACGGGATCTGAAAGAAAAGCGCGGGCAATTGTCAGCATCTGCTTCTGCCCTTCCGAAATGTTGGAAGCGTCTTCGTTAATAACGGTATCATATCCCTGCGGCAGCTTCTGAATAAAAGCGTCCGCGTACGCTGCTTCTGCAGCCCGGATAACTTCTTCTTCTGTTGCGTCTTCGTGCCCGTAGGCGATATTTTCGCGGACCGTGCCGTTAAACAGCCACGGTGTCTGAAGAACCATACCGAACATGTTTCTTAAATCGTGACGCTTCATTTGGGTAATGTCTGTTCCGTCAATCATAATCCGGCCGCCATCGATCTCATAGAACCGCATCAGAAGATTCAGAATCGTTGTTTTTCCGGCACCTGTCGGACCGACAATTGCAACCGATTCGCCGGGATAAATATTCAGATTCAAATCACGGATGACGGGCTTCCCGGATTCGTAACCGAAAGAAACATGGTCGAAAATAACCGCACCTTCCGGATTCACAACAGATACGGCATCTGCGGAATCAGGCTGCTCTTCTTCCTCATCCAAGATTTCAAAGACATGTTCGGCCGCTGCAATCGTTGATTGGATCGTCGTGATGACGGTTGAAATCTGGGAAATCGGCTGCGTAAACTGTTTGGAATAGAGAATGAACGACTGCACGTTACCGATGTTCATCGAACCGGCCAAGACAAACAGACAGCCGATGATACACACAAACACGTATCCGATGTTTTGAACGGAAAATAAAACCGGCATGGCGATTCCTGAAATAAATTGAGATTTCCAGCCGACGTGATACAAATCATCGTTGATGCCGTCAAACTTTTCGGATGCCTTCTGTTCGCGGTTAAATGCTTTAATGATTTTGTGGCCCGTGTACATTTCCTCAACATGACCGTTCATATCGGCCATACGTTCCTGTTGGTGTTTAAAATACGGCTGGGATTTATTAACGATCACTTTTGTCAAAACCGCCGAAACAGGCAGGATTAAGAAACAAATGAGTGTCAGCAGCGGATTCAAATAAATCATGATGACCAAAATACCGATGATCGTGATAGCGGACGTAATCAGCTGAACAATACCCTGCTGAAGCGTATTGCTGATCGTGTCTACGTCGCTTAAGATCCGGCTCATGATTTCGCCGTGCGTATGCGCGTCATAATATTTCAGGCGCAGACGCGACAGTTTGGATCCGACTTCAACACGCAGGTCGGAAACGACTTTTTGGGTGATGCCGGCCATGATGTATTGCTGCGCATAAGCGAAAAGAGAACTGCCGACATATAAGCCGAGCAGCAGAAGTAAAAGCGTTGTCACGGCGGAAAAATTAATACCCGCCGCCCGGCTGTCGCCGCCGACAACCCCTTCAAATAAAACATTAACAATGTCGCCTATAATCAGCGGTGCCAAAACCGAAAAGGCGGTGCTCAACACGGCCAGTACCAGAACAACGGTGATGCCGATACGATGCGGCTTTAAGTATCCGAGAAGCCGCTTAAGCGTCTTTTTGAAATTCTGCGGCTTTTCGGAAATCCCGAGGAAACCGGGACCGCCCGGTCCGTTTTGCCTTTGGCGTCCGGTAAATGTCCGGTTTTGTTCTTTCTGCGGTCCGCTCATTCTGACGCCTCCGCGGTGCCGCTCTGAGACGCGACAATTTTTCTGTAAACATCACAATTTGCCATCAATTCGGTGTCCGAGCCGATGCCTGCAATTTCCCCGTTGTCCAGAACAATAATTTTTGACACGTTCCGTATGGTTGCAACGCGCTGCGCAACAATCAGAACCGCCGCGTCTTTGATTTCGGATTGAAGCGCATTTCGGAGATTGGCGTCCGTTTTATAGTCAAGCGCCGAGAAATTGTCATCAAAGATATAAATTTCCGGTTTTCTGACGATTGCACGGGCGATCGTCAGCCTCTGTTTCTGCCCGCCGGAAACATTTGTTCCGCCCTGGGAGATATAAGAATAAATTCCCTCTTCCATATTTTCAACAAACTCGGAAGCCTGCGCGATTTCAAGCGCTTTCCAAATTTCTTCTTCGGTGGCGTCTTCTTTACCGTAGCGCAGGTTTTCGGCAATCGTTCCCGAGAAAAGAACGGCTGTCTGAGGCACAAAACCGATTCTTTGGCGCAGATTCGCTTGTTTGACATTGCGGATATCCGAACCGTCAACATATACCGCCCCGCCGGCGACATCATAAAAGCGCGGGATGAGACTGACAAGAGACGTTTTTCCGGAACCGGTTCCGCCGATAATGGCCGCGGTTTCACCGCGGGTAATGAAAAAAGAGATGTCTTTCAGAATCATTTTATCGGAGTCGGAATACCGGAAAGAAACATTTTTGAATTCTACCGCCGGAACGTTTTCATTCGGTTTCAATTCAGCAGCGTCTTCGGAATCGCGGGCCGTCTGCTCTGTATTCAAAACTTCTAAGATGCGGTCGGCGGAAACTTTTGCGCGCGGGATAATGACAAATATAATCGAAATCATGACGACCGACATCATGATCATGGTCACGTACTGAATGAACGCCATCATGTCACCGACCGTAAAATCGGCGGATTCGATTCTGAAGCTTCCGAACCATAAAACGGCAATCGTTGCCAAATTCATCAAAAAAAGCATTCCCGGAAAAAGAACTGCAGCAATCCGGTTCACTTTTAAAGATACTGCTGTGAGATCATCGTTTGCGGATTCATATTGGTGTGTCGCAGCTTCTTCTTTATTAAAAGCGCGGATGACGCGGACACCTGTCAAACGTTCCCGAAGAATGCGGCTGACATCATCCAGCCGGCGCTGCATTTCCTGTACGGCCGGGATGATTTTGCGGGAAACGATGTAAACAAAAATTATGAGCAGCGGAATAAAGGCCAGCACAACCAGTGATAATGTGATATCTTTATTCATCATCAACAGGATACTGCCGAGGAAAGTGAGTGGTGCGACGACGACGACGCGAAGCATCATCATAATGACGTTTTGTAGCTGAGTGACATCGTTGGTCGTCCGCGTGACAAGCGTCGATGTTCCGAATTTGTCAAATTCTTCCAGAGAGAAAGAATCGGTTTTATCAAACAAGTCTTTCCGAAGCAATTTTGCAAAACCGGCGGATGTTTTGGATGTATAATATCCGGCAACAATTGAAAAGATCATACTGAAAACAGTGACGATAAGCATGTAAACGCCCATCGTATAAATATAATCAATATCACCGCCGACAATGCCGACATCCACCATCCGTGCCATCAGGTCCGGCAGCAGCAGCTGCGTCAAACATTGAAGAAAGATTAAAAAGACAGCAGCTATGATATATAATTTGTAAGGTTTCAAATATATGATCAGTTTTTTCATAAGTGTCTTTCCCGACTGCTAAATATAAAATTTAAAATGAAATATTAAACTATTTAAATTCTTGTTCTTGCTTTTCAGAACACCGCCGTTTAATCTTTCGAAAACAGATTAGATATAAAAAGACAGCATGTAACCACATAAGAATGAAATGCATTCTTCTTATACCGCCGGTCGTTGATCAAAAATAATGACAGACTTTTTCAAAAGCTCACAAATATATTAAACTGAAACAGAGGAATTTTATGGATTTCATCGAATGGGAGCCGTTTTATACAAAAATCTTAAACAGATTCGGTTTTTCACAGGAAAAAGATGAACAGGTTGCTTTTTGGCTTTCAAATGTATTCAAAGAAATCACCGCCGCGGAAAAACGGGAACAGGATGAAACACGAATCATTTTAAAATCGAAAATCAGCCGCCGACCTGTTGTTGTTTGCGGCAATGCGCCTTCATTGGAAAAAGAATATACCGCGTTTCTGGAAGAAAAAAGCCGCGGTGATGAAATTTATATTGCCGCCGACGGCGCGGCATCTGTTCTGCTTTATAACGGCCGGATCCCCGATATTATCGTCACGGATTTGGACGGCAAACACCCCAACGACGCGATTAAAGAAATTGAAGCGGTTGACAAGGGCGCGCTTCTCTTGGTTCACGCGCACGGGGACAACTCGGATAAACTGGAAAAATATCTGCCGGCTTTTTCGGATAAAATCAATAAAAATGCCGTCATTCCGACATGCCAATGCCGCCCGCCCGAATATTTATTCAATTTCGGCGGATTTACGGACGGTGACCGCTGTGTCTTTTTGGCCGATGCTTTTGATGCGGCATCTGTCATCCTGCTCGGTTTTGATTTTGATGATCCGGAAGTGCTGCCCTTAAAAAAGAAGAAATTGGAATGTGCCGAAAAACTGATTCAATTCATCCGCCGGAAAAATCCCGAAAAAATCAAATTTTTCTCGGAATTGTGAAATAGAAAGACGGCGTTTAACCGTGAAGTGTGCTGTTATAAATATAAATAGAATGGATACCACTTCATTTATTGCTTAATTTTTATTTTATGAATTCAATCCGGATTGAAAAAAATGGATACGCTTGTTATTTGTATTGACAGAGACAATGACCTCGGTGAAAAAGCGAAGGTCATCACGCCGGTGATCGGACGCGGCGCAAACATTGCTGCTGCTGTCAGTTTGGCGACTGTTGATCCTGAAGATTCCGATACCAACACGATTTTCGGCGGCGTCCGGATTTTAGACGAACTGCGCAGCCTCGGCGTTGATGCGGAAATTGTTTCATTCGCAGGTGATAAAAATGTCGGCACGATTTCAGATAAAAAAATCGCCGACCAGCTGGATGCATTTTTGGCAAGCCAGGATGCCAAAAGTGCTGTCTTCGTATCCGACGGCGCTGAAGACGAATCTCTGATCCCGCTGGTTCAATCCCGTATCAAAGTGGATTCTGTTCAAAGAATTGTGGTCATGCAGAGCGAAAACCTGGAAAGTACTTACTACATGATCAAAAACTTCCTCAAAGACCCGAAACTGCTTCAGACATTTTTCGTCCCGATCGGTTTGGCTTTGATTATTTACGCGCTCGCGATGGCTACCAGTAATCCGCAGTGGGCGATTATCGGCACATTCCTGGTGGTCGGCATTTACATGATTCTCAGAGCGTATTCGCTCAATGACAGATTAGTTCTCAGCTGGTCGGAACTCAAGAAAACGTTCCATTCACATCAGCTTTCGTTTGTCACGACGATTGCCGGCGTGCTTTTATTTATCATCGGAACGGTCAGCGGCGCCATCAGTGTGTGGAACCTGACCGGCGGCGAAATCAGTTATTACGGATTTCTTCCCATCATTTCCCTGTATATCAAAAAATCAATTTTATGGTATGCCGGCTCTGCTTTTGTTTATCTGCTCGGAAGAATCATTGACCGCATTTACGCCAAAAAAGAATATCAGGATCTGGTTGTGGAAATGCTGTTCGTCCTGGCCGGAACGCTTTTGTTCTGGAGCGGCGGAAGTTACGCGTTATCAATTACATTACCTGAATTGGGATACGTTTTCCAGGTGGCTTATTTCATATACAGCATCATTCTGGCAGTCATTATCGGTCTGGTCGGCATTTACTTCTCGGTTCAGAACAAAACCGAAGAACCCGCAGAAGAAATTTCCGAACCCGAAGAACCTGAACGAAAAAGACCTGAAACAACCATCCTCGTCAAGGACGGAACAGAATCTGATGGAGATGACGAAGAAGATACCCCGAAGCCGGTAAAAATAAGAATCGGCATTCGAAGCGGCAAAGAATAATCGCCGGAATTTTCAACTCTTATTTTTAAAAACGAAAGACATTTTTTGAATTTGAAAAGAGAAAATAAAAAGAAATATTAAAGAACTTCTTTCCATTTTTCAATATTTTTTTGGCTGATTCCGGTTTCCCGGGACAGTTGTCCGGCGTCGGCAGATGTCAGATCTGCCAATGTCATAACGCCTGCATCATTCAGTTTTTGAAGGGAAGCGGTACCAAGTCCCTTGATGTCGGAAAGCTCTGTCGGATTCGCCGCTTTGGCCTCACGCTCGGCTTTTGCGGCTGCTTTTTCTTTCTTGATGCGTTTGGTGCGCTCGGCGGATGTTTCGGCGACAATGCCGTTTTTCTCATCCTCTTCGATCTTTTTCTGCCACTCAATGAAATTGCATTGCGGACATCCGAGTTCCCATGGCCGTTTGCCTTCTGTGATGATTTTAATTTTATACATTTGGTGCTCATCGCACATCTTATCGGTCACGACAACCTGGCCGGTTCTCGGAACGGGCAAGGAGAAATCACATTCCGGATAACCGCTGCAGCCGATGAAGCGGGATCCTTTTTTGGATTTGCGGATGATTAAATCCGATCCGCAGCATTGGCATTTGCCGACGATTCTGTCCTCCCGGAGACCCGACTGAAGAGATCGGCCGATATCCTCATGATTCTTTTCCAAATCATCAAAAACACCGTTCAGCATTTCCCGGGATTCCTTTAAAACATCGGATTCGGAAATCTGCCCTTCGGAGATTTTATCCATGTCCGCTTCCAGCTGTTTGGTCATGTCGGGTTTGACAATGGTCGGCGCATACTGTTCCAGCGTATCAATGACCGAATAAGCCATATTGGTCGGCTGAAGCGGATTGCCGTGTATATAATAGCGGGAAACCAGCTTGTTGATAATATCAGCACGTGTCGCTTTCGTGCCGATGCCCATGTCATCCATGACACGGATAAGGCGGCCCTGGCCGTAACGGCTCGGCGGCTGTGTTTCTTTATCAAATAATTCTTTATGCGTAATTTTTAAAACATCGCCTTCTTCCAAATGCGGCAAAACCCGGTCTTCGGGCTTGTTGTACGGATAGTACCAGCGCCACCCTTCATTGGTTAAACGGGAACCGTTGCTTTTGAAATCTTCGCTGTTGATATCAATTTCAACTTTCATGGTATCCCATTCGGCTTCACCTGCAAATGTGGCGAAGAAGCGGCGGACAACCAATTCATAAATTTTCCACTCATCCTCTTTCATATCCGTGCGCTTGGCGGGCGCAACAGGGTGAATCGGCGGATGGGCAGGATCTTCTTTTTTACCCTGCGTCGGCTTTAAACCGTCTTTATCGGCAATTTTGAGAAGCGCTTTAGCGTACTCGTCAAATTCGGTGCCGACAAACATTTCAATCAAAGAACGCAGTTCCAAGCTTTCCGGATAAATCGTGCTGTCCGTTCTCGGATAGGATAAATAGCCGGCTTCGTAAAGCGTCTGATACATGCGCTTAGCATTGTTTACGGAAATACCGACAGCGTTGGCCGCCACATAGAATTCGGTCGTATTAAACGGAATCGGCGGTTTCTCTTTGCGCTGCTTCGCTTCAATGTTTTTGATTTTGGCGTCGCCGCCGACAAGAACATTGGAATAAACCCGGTCCGCAATTTCTTTTTCAAAAATGCGGTTGGTATGATATTCTGCAATAAACGATTCTTTGGATTTGGTTTCGAGTGTTGTCTCAATTTCCCAATACTGAACCGGGACAAAAGCTTCTCTTTCTTTTTCGCGCTCGACGATAAGGGCCAATGTCGGCGACTGCACGCGGCCGACGGATAAAAAGAGTTTGCCGAGGCGGCCGGCACAAAGCGAGATATAACGTGTGAGCGCGGCGCCCCAGACAAGGTCAATAACTTCGCGGGCGTGTCCGGCGTCTGCCAAATCAAAGTTAACGGTCGTCAAATTATCAAACGCGTGCGTTATGTCTTTGGGCGTAATCGCACTGTAAAGCGCACGGTTGAATTTAACGTCCGGATTAACGGACTGAACCAGCGTCAGCGCTTCCACGCCGATGAGTTCACCTTCACGATCATAGTCAGTTGCAATCGTCACAAGATCAGCTTTCTTACCGAGCACTTTCAGTGCCGTGACGATTTTTTTGTTGGTTGTGATCGGTATGATTTCCGCGTCAATCAGATCTCTGGCCGAATTCTTCTGCCAATTATTGTATTCGTTCGGAAAATCAATGCCGACGACATGCCCGCTGAGACCCATGACAATCGTGTGATCATCATTATACGTAAATTCGTACGTCTCAACGCCCAGTTTGGGATAGCGGACTTTTTTAACTTTATTTTCTGAAAGAATAGCCGCAATACGCTTTGCAGCCGTGTCTTTTTCCGTAATAATCAGATACATTTAAAACTCCGATGGAATAAAAAGAATTTTTTGTTTTTGCCTGCCGTGTCTACATTCAGACACATTTTAAACATATTTGCATTTTGAATGGTTTAAATGGAGAACTGTGTTATTTATATTTTTTTGAAACTACTTTTTTGATGCCGGAAATAAAAACAACAGCAGAAGCTCCGGTAGATAAAGAAAAATAATTCAGAGAAGAATTTAAAGAAGTGATTAAAAGATTATTATAGAAATAATCATTTTACTCACGCTGTTTTTAAGAAGAATTAAAAATCGAAATACTGAAAAGTTATCCGATGTGTTTTTTAATAATTTCAACCAAGTCGGCGCTCTTAACAGGTTTGCCGACAACTTCTTTGACACCTGCTTTTAAGATGTCATCGCCTTTTGTTGAGGAGAATGAAGTTAAAGCAACAATGGAAGCTTTGGGGTCGTATTTTAAAATTTTTTCCGTGGCCTGGATACCGTCCGTGTTCGGCATAACAATATCCATAATCACAATGTCAGGGTTAAATTTTTTATAGGTTTCAACTGCTTTTTCACCGTCCTTTGCCTGTTCAACAAGATATCCGGAGTTCTGAATAATTTGAACAAGAAGGTCACGAAGCAAATCCTCATCGTCGACAACCAGTACTTTTTTTTGCATAATAAATCACTCTCATAAATTAACCAAACTGAATCATACTAAAATATGGGAACCGACCATACTTTATCTCTCATTTTTCAAAATGAGGCTATATGATACATAACAGTAGAATAGATTATAAAGTATTCGCTGAATTTGAGTTCATTGAATTGCATATAAAGAGGTGCTCAAATATAAAAT
>CAYUQC010000046.1:0-16003 GCA_964446755.1 uncultured Methanosarcinales archaeon | reverse complement strand
AATGATAAGTATGCCGGCGGCCTTGTCAGCTCTTTAACGGGTTCAGTCCTGAATTGTTATTCCGATGCAAATGTAAAAGGAAATGACTATATCGGCGGTGTGGCAGGGTTTGTTTTTTCAAAAGATTCTGCAGTAACTTCTGTCACGCACAGTTATTTCTCGGGAACGGTTGAATTTGAAGACGGGAAAGATAATAACGGCGGTATCTTCGGCGGATTTTCTCCTTATTCAGATAAAAATATTGACATTGTTGACAGTTTCTACTTAAAAGTTGAAGGGAATGACCAATATTACAAAAATTCGGGCGGAACGCCGATTTCAGCATCCGATATGAAGAAAATAACGACCTTTACACTTCCTTCGGGAGAAGGCGGCCATCTTAAAGATGAAAACAGCGAACCGTGGGACATTGTTTCTGCAGATGATTCCGATCATACATGGTTTATTACCGAAGGAAAAACTTACCCGCAGTTTTCTTCAAAATACATTCCGCCCGGCGGTAACAATAACAGCAGCGGAAATTCCGGTTCAGGTTCCGGCACCGGTCAGGCAACAATCAGTAATCCGTCTGAAGGAATTTCTGATTCAAAGAATAATACGACTCAAGGCACTTCCGGAATGCCGGAAATTTTACCTGACGAAGACACGGACAATACGGCCGGTCCGTTCGAAAAAGGTAAAACGCCGTATTGGCTGATTCTCATCGGACTTATTATCATCGTCAGTGCCATTACTTATCTGGTCCTTAAAAAACGCCAGAATTAATCCAAAAGTGCGGAATATTTCCGCATTATTCCTTTTTTTCTTTTTGATTTGTTTACATTTTGTTTTTTCGATAAGTTTTATATTTGATTTCCATTTTTTCCGCCAAGCAACTTTTAAATATTAAATTTCGGTTTTTTCTGACATGAATGAAAAAGGCGTTTCCGAAGAAGAGCTGTTCGAAGAGCTCAGCTCTTTTTCAGACGCCGACACGAATTTTAAAAAAGTTTTCAGTTCGATGTGCACCGTTCCGCATCCGGTTGCGGTTGCCGCTCAGCGGCAGTTTTCGCTCTCAAACATCGGCGATCCGGGCCTTTTTCAAGGAACCTGCCGCATGGAAGCTGAAGTTGTCCGAATGTCCGCTTCTTTTCTCGGTCATTCTGACCCGGATGCCGCTTCCGGTCATTTGACTTCCGGCGGAACGGAGTCGAATATTGAAGCTGTTCTGCACATGAAAAACCGTTTTTTGAATTCGTTTTCCGGCAGAAGCAAAAAAACCGGAAATAGATCAAATAATAATCAGACAAATCATCCGAAGCTGAATTTGGTCCTGCCGAAAACAGCTCATTTTTCATTTGAAAAAATTGCGAATCTGCTGGATATCGAACTCAAAAAAGCGGATATTGATTCGAGATTCAGAGCCGTTCCCGAATCCATGGCATCGCTGATTGATGAAAACACAATCGGCCTGATCGGAATTGCCGGAAATACGGAATTCGGCGGATGTGATCCGATTGACCGTCTTTCAGAAATTGCGGGCGAACACAATTTGCCGCTTCACGTGGATGCCGCCTTCGGCGGTTTTATTTATCCGTTTCTGTCTGACACCGGCAGAAATGAAAAAATTAAATTTGCTTTCGATCTTCCGGGTGTGACTTCCGTTTCTATTGACCCGCACAAAATGGGTCTTTCCGTTATTCCCGCAGGAATCCTTATTTTCAGAGACGAATCCGTTCTTTATCCCTCTTTAGATAAAGTCAAAGTCCAAACCCCGTATTTGACAAGCAAATATCAATCAACGCTGACGGGAACACGCCCCGGCTCTTCCGTCGCCGCCGCTTACGCCGTCATGAAACATCTCGGTGCGCAGGGGTACAGAAAAAATGTCGCCTACTGCTTGGACTTAACCGCTCATTTTCGAGAAACACTTACTGAAGCCGGTCTCAAACCTTACATTGAACCCGAAATCAACATCATTACTGTTCATGTCGGAAACGGAAAAGATGAAGCGACAGACAGTGAAAAAACGGAAAGAATCCGCGCCCGGCTTTTGGAAAAATTCGGCTGGAACGTATCGGCGACAAAAACCGTACCGGCGCTTAGGTTTGTTTTGATGCCGCATGTGACAAAAGAAGATATTACGGCAGTTGTTTCGGATTTAAAAGAGCTTTTGGAATCTGAAAATGAAAGCTGAAAAAATGAAAAAGGAATAAAGTATTATTCCTTCTTATGTTTTTGATTTTAACAATCAGCGGTTTATTCGGTTGCGTAATTGTCAAAATAATTTTTAATCAAAATAATCGGCGTACCTTTGTCGCCGCTGCCGCTTGTCAGGTCGCACAGGCTGCCGAGCAAGTCAACATACCTGCGGGGTGTTGTTCCCTGTGATTCCATTTTGCCGGACAGGTCCTTTTTGTCTTTGATACTTTTGCGAAGCGCGGTCTGAAGCTCATCTCCGGACAAATCTTTAAATTCGTTGTCGGCCAAGTATTTGAGTTTCAATTCATTCGGCGTCCCTTCCAGTCCTTTTGTATATCCGGGTGAAACAACCGGGTCGGCCAATTCCCAAATTCCCGCAACGGGGTCCTTGAAAGCGCCGTCGCCGTAAACCATCACTTCAATTTGCTTTCCCGTTTTCTCTTTGATTTGTTTTTGAACGGCATTGACGAAAATATCACAGTCTTTCGGGAAAAGTTTAATTCTGTCTTCCGTCGCTTTATTAGCGCCGAGGATACCGTAATCGGGATTAAAACCGCTCCCGTCCACGGGTGCGCTGAGCAGATCGTCCAGGCCGTAAACTGTTTCCGCGCCGGCGGCTTTGAGCGTCTTTTTGGTCCTGTGGCGGGTATGGATGTCCGCAGTTAAAATATGTTTTGTAAATTGAAGAGCGGCGCGGGAGTGGTTTGCAAAAATCACTTCGATGTTGCCACCGAGACTTTTGTAATATTCGATGTAATCAACGCCTGTCCAAAGATGTTTTGTGTTTTCGCCGAATTTTTCCCTGAATTCCGCTTCTGTCATCACGTCTTTATACGGATCGACACCGGCTTCGTCAATCTGTTCCCACGTCACGATCTGGTTGCCGACTTCGTCGCCCGGGAAACTGAGAACCAAATAAACCTTCTCAAGACCCATGGAAATGCCTTTAAGCATGATGGCAAATCTGTTGCGGCTCAAAATCGGGAACAACACAGCGGCCTCTCCGCCCGGGAATTTATTTCTGACGTCTTTGGCCAATTGTTCGATTGTCGCGTAGTTGCCCTGTGTCCGGGCAACGACGGCTTCCGTGACGCCGATGACATCACCGTTTTCAATTTCAAAACCGCCGTTAATTGCCGCCGCCAGAACGGATTCCGTTACGATAGAGGCTAAATCATCCCCTTCTTTGACAATCGGTGCTTTGATGCCGATAGATTGTGTTCCTGTTAATTTCAAAATGGTCACCTTTGATGAACGAGTAATAATTGATGTGAAAATAAATATCGAATAGTGTATGAAAAACAAGTAAAAAAAGAAAGTGGTCAGATATAAATTTGATTTTCATGAACATAAATGAAATTTTCCGGAGCCGTTTTGCTGAATGTTTCCGTATTTTAACAATTCCAAAACTCTTTATAATCTTCAAAACATATTCCGTCAAAAAGTAAAATCATTTATTACCCACCCAAAAACAAAGGAAAATTTATTATGGTCATGGACAAACTCGGGGATTCTCTCCAAGGCGCGCTCAGAAAACTTATCGGTGCCGGGCGCATTGATGAAAATGTCGTCAATGAAGTGGTTAAAGACATCCAGCGCGCTCTTCTGACATCCGACGTCAACGTCAAAATGGTTATGGAGATGTCAAAGCGCATCAAGGAAAGATCGCTTAAAGAAGCGCCGGCGAAGGGAGCCGACCCGCGTGAACACGTCGTTAAAATCGTGTATGAGGAAATGGTCGCCATCATGGGGCAGGGCGCGAACATTGAGCTTAAGCCTCAAACCATTATGATGGTTGGTCTTCAGGGCAGCGGTAAAACAACATCCGTCGCCAAACTGGCGCGTTATTTCCAGAAGAAAGGCCTCCGGGTCGCCGTCATCGGCGCCGACAACTTCCGTCCGGGCGCTTACCAGCAGTTGAAAACCCTTTCCGACAAACTGAACATTTATTTCTACGGCGAAGAAAACGAAAAGGATGCCGTCGGAATCGTTAAGCGCGGCATGAAAGAAATCGAAAAATACGATGTCAAAATTATCGACACGGCCGGACGGCATGCATTGGAAGCGGATCTGATTGCGGAAATGGAAGCCATCAATGAAGAAGCCAAACCCGGCCAGAAATTTTTGGTTCTTGACGCGGCCATCGGCCAGCTGGCCGGACAGCAGGCCAAAGCGTTTAATGACGCAGTCGGCGTGACCGGAATCATCATTACAAAACTTGACGGTACGGCAAAAGGCGGCGGCGCACTCTCAGCTGTTGCCGAAACGGGGGCACCGATTGCGTTCATCGGTACCGGCGAAACGCCAGACGCGTTTGAAAAATTCGACACCGACCGTTTCATTTCCAGACTTCTCGGTATGGGTGATTTGCAGTCCCTGCTTGAAAAGGTTCAGGAATCCATGAAAGAAACCGATTTGGATGTCGACAATATCATGAAGGGTAAATTTACTCTCAATGATATGTACGCTCAGCTGGAGGCGATGAACAAAATGGGTCCGCTCAAACAGGTGATGAGCATGCTTCCGCTCGGTTCCATGGGTCTCGGCGGCGCCAAACTTTCCGATAAAGATTTGGACGCAACCAGCGAGAAAATGAAGTATTATAAAGTCATCATGGACTCCATGACGGCGGCCGAACGCGACGATCCGAAAATCATCAGTTCAAGCCGTGTTCACAGAATTTCCATGGGATCCGGCAGAAGTCCCGAAGAAATCCGCGAACTCCTGAAATATCACAAAACCATGCAGACGGCCTTTAAGAATTTCGCAGGTAAAGGCGGCGGCCGCAACATGCAGAAAATGATGAAGAAAGGTGCGGGCGGAAATCCCGGCGGGAATTTCCCGTTCTGATAAATTTCACAATTTTTTTGAATCTGCTGCCTGCTCGCTTCGCACGCAGGTTGCAGCATTTTTCTGTATTTTGAATAAATCATCACGCTTATTTTTCATTTCTTTTCATTCTTGTGCATTTTTTAATTATATGTGAATACTCCACAGGGGTGTAGTATTATATAGAAGAAAATCAATTTTTCATCATATAAAATCGGAGGCTTTACAATCAAACAAAAATTCAGTGTCACGGGAATGACCTGTTCATCCTGCAGCGGCCATGTCGAGAAAGCCGTCAGCAAATTGAACGGTGTTGAAACAGTCACGGTTAATCTATTACAGAATTCCATGGTTGTCGAGTACGATGAAACCGTTCTCAGCGAAGCAGATATTGTTAAAGCCGTTGTCGATGCCGGATACGGTGCGTTTCCGGCGGGTGATAAAGTCAAAGCAAAACCATCCGCTGCTTCTGAGAATACAGCCAGCCCGGCTGCGGCCGAAGCGGCGGAGATGAAAAAACGTTTGATTTGGTCAATCGTTTTTCTGATTCCGCTGATGTATATCGCGATGGGACCGATGATCGGGCTTCCGCTGCCGTCCTTTTTGAGCGGTCATGAAAATGCGGTCGCTTTCGGCATGGCTCAGTTTTTGCTGACTCTGGGGATTGTTTATCTCAACCGTAATTATTTCATCAACGGATTCAAAAGCCTGCTCAAACGTACGCCGACGATGGACGCGCTGATTGCCATCGGTTCGTCCGCCGCGATTATTTACGGTATTTACGCCATCATCCAAATGGGATACGGGTTGGCCATTCAGGATTTTGTACTGGTCGAGCAGTATCACATGGACATGTATTTCGAATCCGCCGGCACGATTCTGACATTGATTACGGTCGGAAAATATCTCGAAAGCCGCTCGAAAGGAAAAACGAGTGACGCGATTACACGGTTACTGGATTTGGCGCCGAAAACAGCTTTGATTGAAAAAGACGGTGCTGAAATTGAAATCCCCGTTGCGGATGTGGCGGTCGGAGATATCCTTATTGTCAAAACAGGCAACAGCATTCCGGTTGACGGTAAAATTATTGAAGGAACGGCTGCTGTTGACGAATCTGCCATTACGGGCGAGAGCATTCCGGTGGAAAAAACGACCGGCGACAGCGTGACAGGCGCAACCGTCAACCGTTCCGGATTCATAAAAATGACGGCGGTGCGCGTCGGTGAAGACACGACGTTAGCGCAGATTATCCGTTTGGTTGAAGAAGCAAGTGCAAGCAAGGCGCCGATTTCAAAATTGGCTGACAGAGTAAGTGCCGTTTTCGTTCCGGCGGTTATCTTCATTTCGATTTTGGCGACAGCGGTTTGGCTGTTGCTCGGTTATCCGTTCAATTTTGCGCTTTCCATCGGTATCGCCGTTTTGGTGATCAGCTGTCCTTGTGCTTTGGGACTGGCGACGCCGACGGCCATTATGGTCGGCACCGGAAAGGGGGCGGAGAACGGTATTTTGTTCAGAAATGCGGAAAGCATTGAAACAGCGCACACGGCAGACGTTGTCATTTTGGATAAAACGGGAACCGTCACTGTCGGCAAACCGTCCGTGACAAATATTTTTCCGGCGGACGGCGTTTCCGAAGAAGAATTGATAACTTATGCCGCTTCCGTTGAAAAATTATCCGAGCATCCGCTGGCGCTTGCAGTTGTTGAAAAAGCGGCGGCCATGAATCTTGATTTGATGCCTGCCGGCGGCTTTAAGCAAACTGCCGGACACGGCATCGAAGCGGTTATTCAAGAAAGCCGCGTCACAGCCGGCAATGCAAGAATGATGATTGCAGACGGCATTGATATTCAAAAACTGACAACGGTATCGGATGAAATTGCCGAAAACGGCCAAACGCCGCTTTATTTTGCGAAAAATAATGAACTGCTCGGCGTGATTTCGATTGCCGATACCATCAAGCCGACCAGCCGGCGCGCGATTGCCGAATTCAAAAACATGGGTATTGACGTGATTTTGCTGACCGGAGACAACGAAAGAACAGCCCAGGCAATTGCCAAGCAATTGGATATTGACCATGTGATTGCCGGCGTTTTGCCTGAAGGCAAAGAACAGGTTGTCCGCGACCGGCAGCAAAACGGCAGGAAAGTCGCCATGATCGGCGACGGTATCAACGACGCACCGGCGCTTGCCCGTGCGGATGTCGGCATTGCCATCGGTGCCGGAACGGATGTCGCCATCGAAAGCGCGGACATCGTTTTGATGAAAAGCGATTTGATGGATGCTGTCACGGCTTTTAAGCTGTCGCACGCCACGATCCGGAACATCAAACAGAATCTGTTCTGGGCGTTTTTCTACAATATCCTCGGGATTCCGCTGGCAGCCGGCCTCTTTTATCCGATGCTCGGATGGAAGCTCAATCCGATGTTTGCGGCAGCAGCGATGAGTTTGTCTTCGCTGTTTGTTGTCACGAACGCTTTGAGACTGAGGTTCTTCAAGCCGAAATTCAGCACCGAAGAACCGCCGGAAGCTTGCCCGATTGATTTTGAAGAAACCGTTTCAAATGAATCGGAATCAAAGAGGGAAAAAACTGAAACACCGAACGCAAAATCCGTTTTGATGACAATCAACGGCATGACATGCATGAATTGTCAGAAACACGTTGAAAAAGCATTGAATGCGATTCCGGGCGTTTCCGCAAAAGCGGATTGGGAAGCGGGAAAAGCACAGATCAATATGGAAAATGATGTCGATGACGAAACGCTGAAACTGGCAGTCGAAAAAGAAGGATATGACGTTGTTTCCATTCAGCGTTGAGTGCGCGGAAATAAAATGAAAGAGAGGGAAAAATATGAGAGCGGATAAAAAAGCGGTCTTAAGGCTGCTTAAAACGGCACGCGGTCAGATTGACGGTATCATTAAGATGGTGGAAGAAGACCAATACTGTATTGACATCGTTCACCAAATCATGGCCAGTGAGGCCGTTTTAAGAAAAACGTCTAAGACCGTTCTTCAAGGACATTTGTCGGGGTGCGTCAGCGAGGCTTTTGACGGCGGTCCTGAGGAACGCGAAGAAAAGATCAATGAAATTATCGATGTTTTTGATAAGCTGAATAAATAACCGGCAATCGGAAACATCATAATACCTATTCGATAAAATATTTAAAAACTGAATTGAACCAAATCAGGAGACATAAATTATGGATACAGTTACTTTCAAAGTCGGCGGCATGACCTGCGGCCACTGCCAAAGAAGAGTTGAAGACGCGTTGAAAAATATTGACGGTGTCTCAAAAGCAACCGTTAATCTTGAAAAAGGAGAAGCGACCATTGAATACGACGGCTTTAAAACAACGCCCGACGTTTTGAAAAAAGCCGTCGCAGCTGCCGGATACGAAGTTTAACTTCTTATCCGTTTTTCTTTTTTACTTCTTTTAAATCTAAGTTCATTTCTTTTCATTTTTCAAAAACTGGCTCATATTTAGTAATTTTTTGAAAAATTTGTGCCATACGCGCGCAGCGCCACAGAAAAAAAGAATGTATGAAATGAAAGTTTCCTTCATCTCATACTGTTTATCAAATTACGTCTGGATTGTGCCGATTTCATTCAGTTCTCCATCAGTCCATGTCATGCCGCTACCATCGCAATCTTCTACAGGTGAATTGTAGGAGTGGCCGGCAATGCTGCCGATTGCGTCAAGTCCGCCGGAAATGGTGCCTGCGGCGGAACAGTCCGTGATTTTGTATAAAGCCGGATTCGGGAAATATTCCGCGAATGCTTCTAAATAAAATCCGCCGCCGAGAATACCGCCGACACGGGAAGTGCTGTCTGATATCTCAATCTCGAGACCGATAACGTCACAATTCTCAATTTCAGTCGGATTGTCTTCATCATCACTGCCGACATAACCGATTAAACCGCCGATAAGGGTGGTTCCGCTTCCGGCAGATTCGATTTTAACATTCTCGGCAGTGCAGTTTTCAACATAAGAATTCTCAAAAGCGCAACCGAGAAGACCGCCGAGACCGTAACAATCATCACCGTCTGCAGTCACCGTGCCGGTAGCCGTACAGTCAGTTATGACACTGTTTTCCATACCGCCCGTTAAAATTCCGGTGGATCCTCCGCCGTCACCGAGAACAACAATGTCAGCATCAGCGTTGCATTTACTGATTACAGAAAAGCCGCCGCCGACAAGACCACCGTTCATCTGCCAGCCTTGAATTTTGTTCGTACCGATCAAATCAACAGATTCCAATGTACAATCTACGGCATAACCGACAAGACCGCCGACCAAGAAGGCTCCGGCGATATCGACATTTTCAACATTCAAATCATATACTTTTGCTTCTTCACCGAAAATACAACCGAATAAACCGACTCCTTCTGTTTCGGGATGATAAGATGTTACATCAGAAATCGTAAATCCGTCTCCGTCAAAAGTACCCGTAAAGGCTTTTTCGGGATCAGGTGCTTCTTCATCTTCGGGATCGTAAATAACATAGGCACCGATCGGATTCCAATTATCATAGCCGGAAAGGCTGATGTCATCCGTCAGGATATAATGCTTGTCTAAAGCGTAACGGACACGGTTAAGCTGTTCCGCTGTTTCAATTTTGTAAGGATTACCTTCAGTCCCGTCACCGCCGGCCATGAAAGAAGAATCATAAACAATCCACCATTCACCGGTGATATTGCCGTCCAAATCTTCATCGCTCCAAATGAGTTCATCTTCCGTACTGACGGGAAGAGCGACTCCGTCAAAACCGAATTCTCCGTCAACCATGACAGCGCCGTAGCTGAGGAAAATCATATCGTTTGCAGGATTTTCTTCATCTTCAACAATCGACATTCCGTATGAAAAACGGTCCGTAATATCTTGAACGGTTCCGTTGACATCCGAATAAATATAGAGTCCGGCACCGGTAAGTACACTCGGATCAGGAATATACCATCCTTCATAATACATGATGTCTCCGGAGTCTGCTCCTGTTTTGAGTGTCTCGGCAAAGTCATCATAATTTTCGAAATTGTCTCTTGTGAAACTGAAGAAAGACTGGAACCCGATTGCCGGGCGAAGTTCTTCTCCGACATCGGCGGTTGTTTCAATATGGAACTTGAATCCGCTGCCTTCGGCATCCAGTTGTTTATAATTACCGGATACTGTTTCAGTATAACTGTTTTCGGGAACCGTAAATTCATGAGCCCAGAAGAATCCGTTGTCTTCTGCAACGGTGACAGGTTCTTGCCATACATCTGAATCAGGCATTGTCAAAAATAATAATCCGACAGGGTTATTCTCTTTGTCAATCACTTTCGGATTGGCATAAGGATACGGCCACGATGTAAGTTCATAAGACGGAATTTCGTCTCCGTTTTCGATTAAGACTCGGGTGGTTGTGAGAGAATATTCCCCTTCATCAAAATCATATTCCTAAAGGAACAGTTGATTTCCTTCTTCAGAGGCGGTGTAAAGAATCATGACACCGTTTTCATAACCTTCTTCACCGTAAGCGGCACCGTAAATCGAATATGAAAACGGATACGGAATATCATTTCCGACAAAATCGCTCATGCCTAAGTCCATCTCATATTCTATCTCTAACTGTCTGTACAATTCAGCCAGACCGAGGAATGTACAAATGACTGTTCCGTCTTCACCAAATTCCCAAACAGAAGGATAAAACATACCCGGCTCTTCCAACTCAGGGATATCTGCGCCCCAACCAAGCTCTCCGAAATCCATGAAAATATTGTCAAGTGCCGTTGAGACATAATCGGAACGAACGGCTGTGCCTTCCCTGCGGAAATAAACAGCTTCACCGTAATCTTTTTGCCCGTCTTCATTTAAAGTGAATTCCGTTAATTGAATCAGATTATTTGAAATGACTTCAAATCTGCTGCTTTGAATCATTTCAAAATCAAAATACGAAATGACAACATTTGTACCGTCACCGTCATTCTTTTTAACAATATAAGCGCCGTCTCCTTCGGAAGGATAAAGGCCGGCCCATTCTTCGGGAATATTCCGCATTTCATAATCAAAAGTGCCGTTTGAATTCCCTTTGTATACAATAATTATTCCGTTTTCATCAGGATCGGAAACCCATGTTCCGATGAACGGGTTGCTGACAGATTTAAGCCATATGCTTGAACTGCCGCCGCTTCTGCCTCCGCCGTCGGAATTTGTCGCGACGACGACATCCGGAAGAGAGGAACTTGAAGTTTGATTGCTTTTGTTTTCTTCATTCTTCTCATCTTCTTCGAGATTTTCAAGAGGAGCGGAGAAACCCCGGCCGCCTGATCCGTTGTCTGTTTCGTTCTCTGAGTCATTTCCCTGATTGATGCAGCCTGACATCATTGCGGCAAGCAGCACAACAACGATGACCAAAACCATTGAAGCGGCAGCAAATCGGTACTCATTTCTTTTGAGTGGTTTTTTTTGTTTTGATATCATAGTAAACACCCTTCTTTTTCCGCTGCGGTATACATTATCCGGTTGTGTTCTGTTCGTCCTGTTTATGTGAAAATTAAAGTGTGATTTGTTGCGAAACAGAAGCAAAAGGACTTTTGCAAACGAAAAATTCAAAGAAGTAAATTAATCAAAAAACGTACAATTTCTACATATAAAAACTTGTTCGTTATATGAAAATAATTTAGATAAATAGAAAACTATTTCACATCTAGAAAATAATGGTATTTATAGAAATTTATTAATGTAAATGAATGATAGATTTTTAATATTTTCATTGACGGCTGCATGACTATTCATTGCCGGTCAATTCTATAAGAAAAATAATCGTTCCACAGGAAATGCTAATTTCATCTCCCCTCGTTTCCGATGAACCGAATATCAACCGGTAATTTGTCTCTCGAATTTGTTTTTCATTCGAAATGCCGGTCTCTTTTTTCACAAATAATCTCTGCGGGATAAAACAAAAATATATATTTACTGCGCCTTATGATGCTGTTTTTCCATCGGAAGCAAAGGGGTCCCTTTCCCATAAGCTTTAATACCTTTACTTCTCTTGGATATTTTACACAAAAATGCGCCGGTTTGAAAACGCCGGCATTATTGTCTGTAATATTTTCATATGCCACAACCGAAAAATTAAGTTCGGAAGCCTGAATTCTGTTCTAATCAGAAAAATGCGTTCGTATTCCTCTGATCTGCACAGGAACAAATGCTTCGGATATTTATATCGGAACCGTCCGATTTTTCGGTAAAAATCAAAGAAGCCGGAACTTTTCCCGATTCGCACATTCACAGTTTGATCGATTTTTCAAAAACATTGCCGTTTTTCGGCATGAATTCCGATTTATTCGGAGGTAACCGGGTTTTTCCGGTTATGCGCAAATTAAAAACGGAAAAATACGGCAGCGTGTGGTTTGGCTGCCGTTTTTCCTGATATCCATTGATTGGTCTCACAGGAGATTTAATGATTATGACAAGCTCCCTAAACAAATTGTTTGAACGCCTTCTTGAAAACGAATCCATTTTCAAAGACAAGGAGGTTCTGCGGCATTCATACACGCCCGATGTTTTGGTTCATCGTGACGAGCAGACAGAGGAATTGGCAACGATTTTGGTTTCCGCGCTTCGCGGCGAAACACCGTCTAATATTCTCATTTACGGTAAAACAGGGACTGGAAAAACGGCGGTGACGCGGTACGTCGGCAAAGAGCTTGAAAATATGAGTGAAAGGATGGGCGTTAAATGTTCTGTCATTTATGTGAACTGCGAAGTCATCGACACTCAATACAGACTTTTGGCAAACCTGGCCCGCCATTTCGGCGAAGATATCCCGATGACCGGCTGGCCGACCGACCAGGTTTTCCATAAGTTTAAAGAAGCTCTGGATACACAGGAACAGGTTCTCATTGTCATTTTGGACGAAATCGATAAGCTTGTCAAAAAAGGCGATGATGTTCTCTACAATTTGTCCCGTATCAACTCCAGTTTAAAGCAGGCGCGTGTCAGTATTATCGGCGTCTCGAACGATTTGAAATTCACCGACTTTTTGGACCCGCGCGTGAAAAGTTCGCTCGGCGAAGAAGAAATCATTTATCCGCCGTATGATGCCGATCAGATCCGCGACATTCTCTACCAGCGCGCTGAAATGGCGTACAATGAAAATGTTTTGGACGGTTCCGTCATTCCGCTGTGCGCTGCTTTGGCCGCTCAGGAACACGGGGATGCGCGCCGCGCACTTGATCTGCTTCGTGTTTCCGGCGAAATCGCCGAACGTCGCGAAGAGAAGATCGTGACGGAAATCCATGTCCGCGTCGCGCAGGACAAAATTGAAGTGGACCGTGTCGTTGAAGTTGTCCGCACGCTTCCGACGCAATCCAAACTCGTTTTATTCAGCATCGTCACGCTTAACATCAGCGCTCAGAATCAGAACCTTTCCCCGCAGAGTATTACAACGGGTGAAGTGTACAATATTTACAGAAAACTCTGCAAAGCGATTGACATGGATGTTTTGACACAGCGCCGCGTGACCGATTTAATGTCGGAGCTGGACATGCTCGGCATCATCAATGCGGTGGTTGTCAGCAAAGGCCGCTACGGCCGGACAAAAGAAATTTCCCTGTCCGTTCCTGTCAAAAACACATATGAAGTGCTGCTCGAAGATTACAAGCTCACGCCGCTTCAGAATTACAGCCATAACGTGAAGATCGGGTATTTCTGAATATTCAACTTAATACAGCGAAGCTGTCTTAATCGGATGAAAGCCGCTTTTCGGTTTTCATCTTCACCTTTTCATTTTTTACGATTGTTTCTGACCGTTTCTGTTTTAATTTTCATTTCACGGGGAAGGGTTTCGTTTTTCATCTCTTTTCGGAACCGTTGTTTACGTACGGCAGATACCGCTTGAAATGAGAGCGAAACGAACAATTCTTTTATTACAAAGATATTTATGACTCCAATCCTATCTTCTACCTATGAAAAAAGGTCTTTTTCCGTTTCTCTTTTTAATTCTAATCGTTGCGGCAGTCTCTCTGAGCGGATGCTTATCTTCGCTGACGGGAGAAAAAAACAGCACGACAGAAGCGGAAGATATTGACGGCGTTTTGGATATTTATGAATTGAATATTTTTGTGCCGACAGTCAAAGGCGAAGAAAAAATTGTTGAATCCGGCACGTATTTCGTCGACTCGGAATCTTCGGCGGTACAGGTTGTCCGGCTGGTCAATGACCGAAAAGAAATTTCTCTTCTCCGGGATGCCGGTTTGCTTTCTTTTAAAGCGCCGGAATTTACGGAGATTTATTTCATTACGGCTGAAAATTTTACACTGACGGAAGAAGGAATTGCCGCTCTTCTTGAAAATCCGGTTCGGGCAGATCTTACTTATAAGGTGGAAAGCGTGACGCGTTCACCGACAATTAATTTGGAAGAAAATTTTACGGGCGTTTTGGTTTATACATTCAGTCCGCATATGGGCGGCACTTCAGTTTCCGTTAATGACGGCGCCGCCGCGGTTCAGATCATTCTGCCGGACGGTTTGACGACAGGCAACCGGATTATCGGAACGGCATCTCCGACGCCGGATTCATTTGAAGAAGATGAAAACGGCCGGAATATTTTGAAATGGAACAGCCCGCTGGGCGGCGTGGGCGTCAAATATTACAGCGAAAACGCGCCGTTTTATTTGCTGATTTCCTTCTCGGCGCTGATCGGCGCAGTAGTTGCCGTTTTCCTGTGGTACAGATACCAGATCAAAAAACTGCACAAAATCACAAAGATGATTGACGATGAAAAATCGGGCTTCAGAAAGCAGTTATAATCAAACATCGGCTTCGGATATGATTTATCGAATCTGAACACTTTCTTTTTTTTCAATGAGCAGGGATATGTTCTTTTTTATTTCTTTCAAAAAGGATGTTTGTTTTTCTTTTTTGACGAAAACCTAATAACCGTTTAATCCTACAATTCACTTGAATCATGACAAACAATGCAGATATTCCGCTTCTTGATTTCAGAAACATTACAGTCATCAAAGACGGGCGCGCAATTTTGGACAATGTTTCTCTTCAGGTCGGCGCTGATGAAAACATTGCCGTTATCGGACCGAACGGTTCAGGCAAATCTTCTCTCATCAAAGTCCTGACCCGGGAATATTACCCGATCGCAGACGTCCCCGGCCTTCGGACGGACATCATGGGTGAAAAAATGTGGAACATCTTCGATCTGCGCAAACAGATGGGCATTATTACCACCGACCTGCAGTATACCTGTCTTCGGGAGGATACGGTTCTGGATATTGTCATATCCGGTTATTTTTCAAGCATCGGCATTTACGATGATTTTTTCGACGTCACGATTGAAATGAAAGCGATGGCCAACGAAGTTTTGAAATTTTTGGGCATTCATCATTTGGCGCATCAGAAAATGACAAAAATCTCCTCCGGTGAAGCCCGAAAAGCACTCATCGCGCGGGCGCTTGTACACGATCCCAAAGCACTCGTTCTGGACGAACCGACCAACAGCCTGGACATGAAATCCATTGACCAGTTCCGAAAAACTCTCAGCTCTGTTGCGAAGGCCGGCAAAAATATTATTCTTGTTACACACGATTTATCGGACATTATTCCGGAAATCAAACGCGTTATTCTCATTAAAGACGGCCGGATCTTTGCCGACGGCAGAAAAGAGGATGTTTTGACGGACGAAAACCTGACGGCGCTTTTTGAAGTTCCGGTGACGGTTCAAAAACACGGCGAATATTACGCAGCTTTCTGTTGACTGTACCGTGACGCCGGGCTGTTGTCCGCAAAAAGCACAAATTAAAAATCATCATAAAAAGCGCAAGCTTTGGAAAACGGAAATAAAGGAAAAGAAGAAAAAGCCCGTTTCAGACAAACGGGCTGTCAGACTTTTAGGCGGGGAATTATATTTTGAACAAATTGGTTTGTTTTTCGAACGGAGGGTTCGTTTTTCAGCTTCCAAAAATCAGAATTATCTGCATGGTGCGGCCATATTAGCTGTGGCC